>JASLIR010000492.1 GCA_030152125.1 Alkanindiges sp. | reverse complement strand
GTACTGATTGACCCAATGTGTGGTTCCGGTACTTTCCTGATTGAAGACCTCATGGTAGCAACTGACCGTGCACCGGGCCTGCATCGCCATTTTGGTTTTACCGGCTGGCATGGGCATGACAATGTATTGTGGCAACAACTGAAGCAGGAAGCCAAGCAACGGCATGAACTGGCCGTTAGCCAGCCATTACCGCAGTTTTATGGTTACGATGCAGACTGGGATGCGGTAAAAGCAACCAGACAAAATATTATTGCTGCTGGCTTTAGCGAACAGCTTCCCTTCATTCAACTGGAAGAGCGGGTACTGGCAGACTGGCCAGACTTTAAACTGGAAGGCCGCAAAGCCCTGCTGGTTACCAACCCGCCCTATGGCGAGCGCTTGGGTGACAAAGCCTCCAACCGCGCCCTGTATCAGGGCATGGGCTGGCAGCTACAGAAACACCTGCCACAACAACAGGCGGTAATTCTGGCCTCGCATGTGGAACAGGCCGATGTATTACCACTGGAGCAGACCCAAACCCTGCGCCTGATGAATGGTAACCTGCCCATTTATATCCGCAGTGGCATTGTGTTAGCCAAAGCCAATAAACCAGCATTCCTGTCTACCCTACACAATCAGCCGGTAGAAATTGAAGGGGCGCAGGATTTTGTAAACCGCCTGCAAAAGAATTTAAGCAACCTGAAAAAACAGGCCCTGCGCGAGCAGGTCAGTTGCCTGCGCATTTACGATGCTGACCTGCCGGATTTTAATATTGCCGTTGACCTGTATGATGACAACCTGCATGTACAGGAATATGCACCACCTAAAACCATTGACCCGGAAAAAGCCAAGACCCGCTTTAACCTGGCACTGGCTGCACTGCGTCAGGTAACAGGTTTACCACGGGAAAAAATATTTATTAAAACCCGCGCCCGCCAGAAAGGCCTGACCCAGTACGAAAAACAAAGTGAAGCCAGCAAGCGCTTTATTGTGCAGGAAGGCGATATCCGGGTGTTTGTCAACCTGACCGACTATCTAGATACGGGATTATTCCTCGACCACCGCCCCATGCGTTTACGTATTGCCGCCGAAGCGCCTGGCAAGCACTTCCTGAACCTGTACAGCTATACCTCAACCGTGAGCCTGCATGCCGCTGTTGCCGGTGCTGCCAGCACCACCAGTGTGGATTTGTCCAATACATACCTGAACTGGTCCAAGCAGAATTTTGCCCTCAATGGCTTGACCGTGGACCATAGCGATCAGCAACACCAGTTTTTTGAGGCGGATGTATTTGAATGGCTAAAAGAAGGCCATGAAATGTATGACCTGATTTTTATTGATCCGCCTACCTTTTCCAACTCGAAAAAGTTTCAGGGTACCTTTGATGTACAGCGTGACCATGCCTCCTTGCTTAAACGTGCCATGAACCGTTTAAGCAACGAAGGGACGTTGTATTTTTCCAATAACTTCCGCCAGTTTGAACTGGACCAGGAAGTGAGTGACCGCTTTGATGTACAGGAAATTACACCGCAAACCATCGGTTTTGACTTTAAGCGCAACCAGAAAATCCACCGTGCCTGGAAAATCCAGCACCCGCAACAAAGCTAAGGTTATAAAAACAACAAGGCCATCCTTATAAGGATGGCCTTGTTGTTATATGTTTTAGCAGTATTAATTAAACTTATAGCTGGAACGGAAAGTACTGGTGCGGTCACCTGAATACAACGTCGCTTCAACATCTACTCGTCCATGGATATTGCCATCTACTTCCATGTAGCCACTCACGGTATTAAAGTAGTAATACTGAAAGTTGCCTGGATCATAAATCTTGTCATAATTATCCGCCCAGCGGTAACTATAAAATTCCGAACCAAAATTATAGCTGGCAACTTCGCCAAAAGAAGTGGCTGCTGAATAAGGGTTTGTCGTACTTAAAACATACTTATTCTGCTGATTATCCAGCACACTAAATAATGTGGTCAGGTCATCAATTGGAATAATTGCCAGAGGGGACGGCTTGATGTCGGCTAAGGTGACAATCTGCTTGAATACTGCCCCACTTGGATCGCTCGGCACACCACCAGTGACAAAATTTTTGTCCAGCTCCTGGTCATTCAACGGTACTGCCGCACACGCCAATATACTGGCTGTTAACGTCAATGTCCCCAGAATATAGCGTAAGGCTGTCCGAATCGGTTGTTGCAATTCACTCATCTTGATTGTTCGCGGCTTTCTTGGCGATGACATGAACTAGCTCCCTCGTTCATATTATTTCATTTTTCTTGCAAGACCATAACAATAATCATATCCACATGCAACGACAATCGGACAAACAACCGTACTTTTAGGACCGCAAAAGCTAAAAAGCACTGCTTTAACGCAGTGCTTTTTGTGAGCAATTGTGTATTGCCTAACTTTAGCTTAATGCACCCGCACTTTGTCAAAAGTTAAACCCTTGTCGCCACGGCCAACCTGAATGTTATCCCCGGCATGAAAATCACCCGACAAAATACGCTGTGCCAGTGGGTTTTCAATTTCCGACTGAATGGCACGTTTTAATGGACGCGCCCCAAAAACCGGGTCATAGCCTACCTGCACCAGTTCATCAAAGGCAGCATCATCCAGCTCCAGGCCAATCTCACGCTCATGCAGGCGCGCCCGTAAACGGTCCAGTTGAATATCGGCAATCCCGCGAATCTGGTTCTTGCCAAGGCTGTGAAACACCACTACCTCGTCAATACGGTTGATGAATTCCGGCCTGAAATGCTCGCCTACCGCAGCCATCACCGCCATTTTCACCTCATCGGCCGGGGCATCTTCACCCAGTTCGCGAATAGCATGCGAACCCAGGTTGGATGTCATCACAATCACGGTGTTTTTAAAGTCCACCACACGGCCCTGCGAATCAGTCAAGCGACCATCATCCAGTACCTGTAGCAGAATATTAAATACATCCGGGTGTGCTTTCTCTACTTCATCCAGCAACACCACACTATATGGCTTGCGGCGCACTGCTTCAGTCAGGGTGCCGCCTTCCTCATAACCCACATAGCCCGGAGGTGCCCCAACCAGACGGCTGACCGAATGCTTCTCCATAAACTCGCTCATATCAATGCGAATCATGGCATCGTCACTGTCAAACAGGAAATTGGCCAGTGCCTTGCACAACTCGGTTTTACCTACACCGGTTGGACCAAGGAACAGGAAAGAACCACTGGGGCGGTTCGGGTCGGATAAACCGGCACGTGAACGGCGTACGGCATTGGATACCGCCACCACCGCTTCATCCTGCCCCACCACGCGCTTATGCAGCTCTTTTTCCATTTGCAACAGTTTTTCACGCTCGCCCTGTAGCATTTTGGACACCGGAATGCCCGTAGCAGCACTCACCACCTCGGCAATCTCGTTATCGGTAACCTTGGTACGC
>JASLIR010000251.1 GCA_030152125.1 Alkanindiges sp. | reverse complement strand
ACGTGATGAATCGGATCAGGATAATCCGACCCGTCTGGTGATTGAGCTGCGTTCCAACCGGGTGGATGCCGATGGCCTGATGGGCCACCTGTTTGCTACCACCGACCTGGAAAGCAGCTACCGGGTTAACCTGAACATGATCGGCGATGATGGTCGGCCTCAGGTGAAATCCATCCGGCAGATTTTGCTGGAGTGGCTGGAAATTCGCCAGTACACGGTCAAGCGCCGTTTGCGTTATCATCTGGATAAAATTGAAAAGCGCCTGCATATCCTTGCTGGCCTGTTAATTGCCTATCTGGATATTGATACGGTAATTAAAATCATCCGTGAGGAAGACAAGCCCAAACCGGTGTTGATGAGCCATTTTGGGATTGACGATATTCAGGCCGAAGCCATTCTGGAATTAAAGTTGCGCCATTTGGCAAAACTGGAAGAAATGGAAATCCGCCGCGAGCAGGATGAACTGGCCGCACAGGCGGAAGTGATTCGCGAGCAGTTAAATAATCCTGATTCCCTGAAAAAGCTGATTAAGGATGAACTGGAAGCCGATGCCAAAAAACATGGCGATGAACGCCGGTCGCCGATTGTGCAGCGTGCTGAAGCAGTTGAGTTAAAAGAGTCGGATTTATTGCCGGCAGAAAGTATTACCGTGGTGCTGTCGCAGGCGGGCTGGATTCGGTCTGCCAAAGGGGCAGAGGTGGATGCCAAAGCGCTGAATTACCGTGCCGGTGACCAGTACCAGTGTCATTGCGTGGGCAAGTCTAACCAGCGCGTGTATGTGCTGGACCAGAACGGGCGCAGCTATGCCCTGCCGGCCAATGGCCTGCCTTCGGCACGTGGTTTGGGTGAACCCTTGACCTCGAAGTTAAGCCCGCCACAGGGTAGCCATTTTATGGATATGCTGATGGGTGATGATGCACAGCGTATCCTGCTGGCATCTACCCAGGGCTATGGCTTTATCAGCCAGCTGTCTGCGCTGGATACCTCCATGAAGGCCGGTAAGGCGGTGGTAAACCTGACGGAAGACAGTAGCCTGTTACCGGTATTGAGCCTGTCGCAGGATGCTGAGCTGCTGGCGGTATTGTCCTCTTCCGGCCGTTTGCTGGTGTTTGCATTAGCAGATTTGCCGGTGATGAATAAAGGGAAGGGCAATAAACTGATTGCGCTGGATAAGGGTGAAAGTGTGCTGGCCATTACTGCGCTGGCCAGGCAGCAGGTGCTGTCGGTGACTTCCGGTTCGCGCAGCCTGTCCATCAAGGGCAATGACCTGGAACATTATGTAGGCAAACGTGGTTTGCGCGGGCATTTGCTGCCGCGTGGCTATCAGAAAGTATCCGGTTTACAGGCAGTGTGGCCTGAAAGCAAACAGGTGTAAGTGGGTGGGGGGTGACCGATGCCGGATCAGTTTTAAGCCCGGATTAAGACCGGCTTAAAATTTATAAAATAACTGGCAATCCGGTTGACTCATGATCGTTAAATTGGTTTAACCATATAGTGCGCTATATGCTACATTTGATCGCAGGAATTATAAATGAAACAGATGCACAGGAGATTTGGCTAAATGGATAAGATTTGGTACAAGGCATATCAGGAAGCTGGAATTCCACAAAATATTGTTCTTCCTGCTGAAAATACATCGCTGGTAGATGTGCTGGAAAAGAACTTCCAGAAATACGGTTCGCGCCAGGCTTTTATCTCCATGGATAAAGCGCTCACGTTTAATGAACTGGATCAGCTAAGCCGCCGTTTTGCCGCTTACCTGCAATCGCTGGGCCTGACTAAAGGTGCACGTGTGGCAGTGATGATGCCTAACGTGCTGCAATATCCGGTGGTAGCGTGTGCAGTGTTCCGCGCCGGTTATGTGCTGGTGAACGTGAACCCTTTATATACCGCACGTGAATTACAGCACCAGTTAAAAGACTCTGGTGCCGAAGTGCTGGTGATTATTGAAAACTTTGCTTCTGTGTATCAGCAGATTCAGGGCAATACCCCGGTGAAACATGTGGTTGTAACCAGCGTGGGCGACCTGCTGGGTACCATTAAAGGCCTGATTGTTGATACCGTGCTGCGTCATGTACGCAAGCAGATTCCGGCATGGGACATCCGTGGCTATACCCCGTTCAAGCGCGCCCTTAATAAATTCAGCGCCAACAGCTATAAGCGTCCACAGCTTAGCTTGTCCGATACGGCTGTGCTGCAATATACCGGTGGTACAACAGGGGTTTCCAAGGGTGCCGAGTTAACGCACAGCAACCTGGTAGCCAACCTGTTACAGTCTGATGCGCTGTTTAAGAGTGCATTTGCCAACGAAAGCAGTGAACAGAAAATTATCCTGTGTGCGCTGCCGCTGTACCACATTTTCGCATTCATGGTATGTGCCATGTACGGTATGTACACCGGTGCAACCAACGTACTGATTGCCAACCCGCGTGATATTCCTGGCCTGGTTAAGGAATTGCGCAAGTATCCACCGGCTTTCTTCCCGGCGGTAAATACCCTGTTCAATGCCATGGTACACAACGAAGAGTTCAAGGCACTGGATTTCAGCAAGCTGGTGATTGCCATGGGTGGTGGTATGGCGGTACTGCCGTCCACCGCAGAAGCCTGGCAGCGCATTACCGGCCGCCCGATTGTGGAAGGCTATGGTTTGTCTGAAACCTCTCCGGTTGCCACAGCCAACCCGCCGTCCATTAAAGCCTATACTGGTACCATTGGTATTCCATTGCCATCTACCGAAGTGGCAATTCTGGATGATGATGGTAAGGAAGTAGCGCTGGGCGAGCAGGGTGAAATTGCCATTCGTGGTCCTCAGGTAATGCGGGGCTACTGGCAGCGTCCGGATGAAACTGCCAAGGTAATGACCGCGGATGGTTACTTCCGTACTGGCGACATTGGCATTATGGATGAGAACGGTTATTCCAAGATTGTTGACCGCAAGAAAGACATGATTCTGGTATCCGGCTTTAACGTGTATCCAAGTGAAATCGAAGAAGTCATCACCACACATCCAAAAGTGCTGGAAGCTGCAGCAATTGGCGTGGCGGATGAGAAGAGCGGTGAAGTGCCAAAACTGTTCATTGTGAAGAAAGACCCAAGCCTGACTGCTGAGGAAGTTCTGG
>JASLIR010000242.1 GCA_030152125.1 Alkanindiges sp. | reverse complement strand
CTTCAATTTATCCTTGTCATATGATTCGTAACACATAAGCTATATCCCCACAGAGGGTGGCCTTGGTAAAGCCTGCTTGGTATAACCCAAACATGCTATACCACTAACAGTTGCGGTGGAATACGCTATTGCTACCCCATGATTGTTATTCTATGCGGGCTTACGCATTAACAATTGAATTTAGAGCAGACTATCCTTTAATTTCCTTGCTTCAATCCAGAAAAGCACCTGAACCAAAGCATAAATTGCCAGGGGCAGATGAGGTTTATACCATTTCCAGCGCTCCAGTGATGATGAGCAAGACGCGTCAATACCTCCACTTTAGGATCATCTATTTATTGCACACTTATTGCTTGAACAAAGCAACAGGGGATGACCTGATACAAATTTCTTAAAAACTTGTAGCGCATAATCCCTACAATGTGCCTCCTTAATAAACGGTTTGGGTAAATGCATGCAAAATAAGGTAGCAGCGGCTGAAGGTATCCGTGGCATTGCCTGCTTTATGGTGGTGTTATCGCATCTTTCATTATCGTTTTTCCCCTATTTGCACTATTTTGACCACTCACGGCTTACAGCATCCAGCCTGGAACTCAGCATCCATCACTCCCCTTTTGCCTTTTTTTACTCCGGCACAGCAGCGGTTTATATTTTCTTTGTGCTGAGTGGCTACGTGCTTAGCTATGCCATTATGAATGGCAAAAACCAGCTGTATAAAATAAAAAGTATGACCATCAAACGTTACCCGCGTCTGATGCTACCGGCACTGGGTTCCTGCATCTTATTATGGCTGGCATTTACATACATACAGCCTAACGGTGCTCACCTGTCGGAATGGATTGACGTGATGGGGGAACAAATCCACACGCCATTCTGGGATGCCTGGTTTGACGGGACCATCCGTGTGTTCTGGCTGGGTTATAGCCAGTATAACTGGGTATTGTGGACCATGAAAATTGAGCTGGTTGGCTCCCTGCTGGTATTTGCCTTGCTCTACGCAAAACTAAAGGGCTATAGCATGCTCAAGCTGACGCCAGTAGTACTGCTGCTGAGCTATATGCTGCTGCATATGATTCCCTTTGACGCTACTGGGTTTAGCGAACTTAAATGGATGGATATCGTAGAACAGAATCTGGAAATGCTGTCCTTCCTGATTGGTATGCTGATATTTTTTAAATACCGGCTATTCAATAACACATTGTGTTTTGCCCTGCTGGCACTTGGCCTGTATTGTGCCGGAGTGCATGGCAACAGTGCATCCTATAGCTGGTTGAATGACTGGCTGGGAGACCGCAGCTATAACCTGCTGAATTTTCTGGCTGGTCCGCTCATCGTGGTTTCTATCCTGATGAATAAAACCCTGGCTGAACTATTCTCCAGTAAAATTCCGGTTTATCTGGGCAAAATTTCCTTTGCTGCCTATCTCAATCACTTGCTGATTATTTACCTTGTAGGCATCCCTTTCTTTAACTGGCTACACAGCATGCACTGGTCTTATGCCAGTGCGGCCCTGCTTAGCTGTGCGGTGGTAATTGCAGTCACCGTGATGGTGTCAGAAGTTTATTATCGCCTAGCGGATAAATCCGCCATGAAGTTTTCCGGCCTGCTGGCAGATCGCCTGCTGGGTAAAAGCCATTAAAAAAGCGGGCATATTGCCCGCTTAATCGATACAACGTCGTTAGGGAAGCATTCAGGACGCAGGACGTAAATTTACGTCATCATACATCACAGTCTGCCTTGAGTGGAAGCAAAGCCTTGCTTTGCTTACGACTCAGGATTCAGTTTAGCGTGTCGCCACGACATCACCGCTGTTATGGCTAATACCAGCGCAATAAAGCCCAGTGAAATCGCAATTGGCATGTGGAACACATCCAGCAGCAGCATCTTGGCACCAATAAACAGCATGATCACACCCAGGCCATACGGCAGGTAGTGCATTTTGGCAGCTGTACCTGCCAGCAGGAAGAACATGGCACGTAAGCCCAGAATCGCCAGCAGGTTAGCAGTCAGTACAATAAACGGGTCAGACGTTACCGCAAAAATGGCCGGAATCGAATCTACCGCAAAAATAACATCCGACAGCTCAACCAGAATCAGCACCACCAGTAACGGTGTAGCCCACAGCAAACCTTTTTCACGCACAAAGAAACTATGACCACGTAACTGGCTGGTAATGCGCAGATGACCACGCAACCATTTCAGCAGTTTCATGTCTTCAATGTTACTTTCTTCCTCATCACCGCCTTTTAAGAACTTATAGCCGGTGTACACTAGGAAGGTACCGAATATATACAGAATCCACGAGAATTCCTGAATCAGCCACGCGCCGGCGAAAATGAAGATGGTACGCAGGATGATGGCACCCAGTACGCCATACAACAACACACGGCGCTGCAAGGCAGGCGGAATGGCAAAGGCAGCAAAGATCATCAGCCACACGAATACGTTATCAATGGCCAGTGACTTTTCCAGCAGATAACCAGCCACAAACTCCATGGTTTTCTGGTTAGCCAGTTCACGGCCTAGCTGACCATCCAGGTACCACCATAAACCACCCGCAAATAGCGCAGACACTGCTACCCAGGCCACACTCCATAGCGCGGCCTGTTTTACCGGTACTGGTTCATTGTCTTTTTGCTTAAAACTGAGAAAGTCGATCAGCAGCATCACTGCCACGATGCCGAAGAAAATGGCATATAGCCATACCGAGCCTATCGTTTCCACCTGTGTTCACTCCAGTTTGGGACGACAAGCCATAAAAAAACCCTGACCTGTCGTCCGATTCATAAAAATCAAACAACATGATCAAGGTCTTGCCAATATTGCCAGTACTCAGCGACTAAACTGAACCACTCACAATACCCATGCCCCGACTTTTAATCCGCTGCAAGCGCTTAAAAGTGTATTGACGATGACATGGCCTATTTAAAGGTTAGGAGGCTACTCCCCTTGCATATGCAATCTATTCTGTGATTGATAAAAACTGAAGCACTCAGTCCTTATCACTTGAAACAAGTATGCCAGACTTCAAAACAGCTGGCAAAAATAAATCCGCTTTTTTAATGTTCGACTAAGTTACAGCAAAATAAACGTACAGCAGGAAACTTAAACACAGGCAAAAAAATGGAGAGGTGGTCGCCTCTCCATGAGTAAAAACAAAATACTCTTGATGATCAGGCACGCAGCTTGGTTCTACCCTGAATCACCGCTTTTAAATTGTTGCGGGTGTAGTTAAACAGCACTTTTAAAGGGCTTAAATCCGGTTTTGGCTGCTTACCCTGACCAATCGCCTTAAACTGCGCGGCATACCAGATCACTTCCATCACCGCCATTTTATCCAGCATGGCAACACCAGTCTTAATCGGCTTTACCGCATAACGTACATTGTTGCCAGCAATCAGGTTGGCCGGTGCATCGGTTTCTACCGCCAAAGGACGCGCAATACCAACAAAGTCACAGGCACCACTGGCTAAAGCAGCATCCATGCCAGCACGGGTTCTAAAACCACCGGTTACCATCAGGGCTGTTTTTACTTCACTGCGGATTTTTTCGGCAAACTCCAGGAAGTATGCTTCACGCGCCACGGTGCTTTCTTTACGCTTGGCACCGGCCATGGCAGGCGCCTCGTAAGTTCCACCGGAAATTTCAATTAAATCAATTCCCAGTGCATCCACTGCACGGAATACTGCAATCGCATCACTTTCGTCAAAGCCGCCTTTCTGGAAATCTGCAGAATTCAGTTTTACGCTAACAATAAAGTTGTCACCAGTTTGCTTGCGTACTTCCTTATAAATTTCCAGCAGGAAACGCATGCGGTTTTCAATGCTGCCACCCCACTGGTCAGTACGGACGTTAGACAGTGGCGATAAAAACTGGCTGATCAGGTAGCCATGTGCACCATGCAGTTGCACCCCTTCAAAGCCTGCTTCCTTACAAATACGCGCAGCAGTACCAAAGCGCTTGATAATGTCCCAGATTTCCGCTTCAGTCAGCGCACGAGGTACACCAAAGGCCGTAGATAATGTTGCACCAAAACCAACGGCAGATGGCGCAACGGTTTCCCGGTTTAAACCGCGCGGGCACTGACGGCCCGGATGCGACAACTGCACCAGCTGGATCATGTTGTATTTTTTACCAATCGCCGCCCATTGCTTTAAGGCAGCCAGATCATGCTCATTTTCAATAGCAACCACACCTGGCTCATTTTTGGCCCGGATATCAACCATCACGTTACCGGTAATAGAGCAGCCTAAATCGCCTTTAGCCCAGGTTTCATACAGTCCTAGATGCAGGTTGTTTACCTCACCAGCCGTATTGGCCAACCCTTCGCTCATGGCACCTTTAATCAAACGGTTTTTAAATTCATAGCCTTGCAGTTTAAAGGTATTGCTAATTTGTACAGTCATTGCCATGCTCTCTTGATGCGGCTGATATCAGTTGATGAAGCAGCATATTTCATGAGGTGTGAAATTGCTTTTGCCCGATTGTAGCGCAACCGCAGAAATTGACAATACATAATGTCAGTTTTAAAGCAATACCCGACAGTCATACCATTCTTAAATGGCATCTTTAACTGACTTTATCGATGGTCTTATAGCCCATGCTTAAAAATACTATCCACAATAAACTGTCGTATAATCGCCGCCCAGTTCATGGCATGATGCAACCTAATCACTGCATTAGCTCATCCTTAGGTACTTAACTTGTCACTTAATTTGGCACTTCATCAGGCGGATGCACAATTTTGGATAGCACAACAAACGGCACAAACAGTACAGCTCCTGGCGAATTAAAACGGGGCCTGAAAAACCGCCATATCCAGTTAATTGCCATGGGCGGCGCCATTGGCACCGGCCTGTTTTTAGGCTCGGGTAGCGTATTGCAAACCGCAGGGCCTTCCATGATTCTGGGCTATGCCATTGGTGGCCTGATTGCTTTTCTGATCATGCGGCAGTTGGGGGAAATGATTGTATCGGAACCCGTAGCAGGTTCTTTCAGTCATTTTGCCTACCGCTACTGGGGCAGGTTTGCAGGGTTCCTATCCGGCTGGAACTACTGGGTGCTGTATGTGCTGGTGAGTATGGCGGAGCTAACTGCCATAGGTGTGTATATTCAGTACTGGTGGCCACATGTGCCTACCTGGAAGTCCGCACTGATATTTTTTGTACTGGTCAATGCCCTAAATCTGACCAATGTTAAAATTTACGGCGAGTCGGAATTCTGGTTTTCCATTGTTAAGGTAGCGGCCATTCTGGGTATGATTGGTTTTGGTGCCTACCTGCTGGTTTCCGGGCATGGCGGGCCACAAGCCAGTATCACCAACTTATGGTCGCACGGCGGCTTTTTCCCCAATGGCTTTGGCGGGTTGATTGCCATGCTGGCCATCATCATGTTTTCCTTTGGCGGCATTGAGCTGATTGGCATGATGGCTGCTGAAGCAGAACAGCCGGAAAAAAATATTCCCAAAGCCATCAATCAGGTAATTTACCGTATCCTGATTTTTTATATTGGCGCGCTCACCGTTTTGTTATCCCTGTATCCGTGGAATCAGGTGACACAAGGTGGCAGCCCTTTTGTAATGATTTTTTCGCAGATGGGTATTGGCAGCGCTGCCACACTACTTAACATTGTGGTGCTCACTGCTGCCCTGTCGGTTTATAACAGCAGTGTGTATTCCAATAGCCGCATGCTGTACGGGCTGGCCAAACAGGGCAATGCGCCCAAAGGCCTGCTAAAATTAAACCGCTTTGGCGTACCGGTAAATGCCATTGCAACTTCGGCAGCCGTGACCTTTGGCTGTGTGGTTTTAAATTATTTAATACCGGAAAAAGCACTGGGCATTTTAATGTCGCTGGTGGTTTCCGCACTGGTGATTAACTGGGCGATGATCAGCCTGACCCATATCAAATTCCGCCAGTATTTCCAGCAAATAGATATCAGGCACCGTTTTAGCTTCCCCAGCCTGTTTTATCCGTATAGCAACTATATCTGCCTGGCTTTTGTGGTGCTTATTCTGGCTATTTTGCTGAGCAACAACAGCACCTATATTTCGGTGGTGTTATTGCCTGTATGGGTATTATTGTTATGGCTGGTGTATCAGGTGTTTGAAAGGAAAAAAAGCTAAGAAACCTTATACAGGCTTACGCTTTAGAACGCGTGGCTGTCTCAGCCAGTCACTGATTGGTAAATCCATCGGGGAAGAAAGCCAGCAAATAATGCCATGGTCATTTATAGGAGTTCTCTGGTAAGTTTCGGAATAACAGCAAAGGTATGCCTCTGGTTATTGATTTACAACCACACTGCAATAAAAGTGGGGCACCTTCAGACAGAATGACACAGCTATATTTTAATTATTTATTAAATTTTAATAGTCTAAGAGTAATATTGGACAGCATCAGGCTAAAAAATGGTACGCCCTACGGGATAGATAAGCATCACATCATCCCTATGAAATATATAAAAAAGGCCACTACATACCCCATTTAGGGAATAGCTTTCACCATTGGCAGCAGATAAGCTCATTATTAGCCAGTAATCTGTCCAGTAGTAAACAACTGCTCAACAGTAACCAGCATCATGCGCAAATATTTGTCATCTACGATAACACTTGGGAATAATCACTATGCGTAACATTATTCTAGGATTAAGTTTAATAGCCGCATCAATCGTTGCTCAAGCGGCACAAACCACTGTTCCATACACTTTTACCAGCAATACAGCCCCTACTGCTACTCAGTTGAATGCTAACTTTCAGGCACTGGTGATGGCCGTCAATGGACTATCTACCCGTGTTGACAAACTGGAGGGGAAACTTACCGCTAATGATGTAGTTGGCTTATATAAAGT
>JASLIR010000237.1 GCA_030152125.1 Alkanindiges sp. | reverse complement strand
TGACTGATCTGGTGGCCGAGGTACACAGTACTATCACCGATTTACCGGGCTTGCTGCATAAAACCCACAAGGCAGAAGCGCGCCGTGCACCACTGGCTTATCGTATTGTATCGCACAGTTTTGCATTGCTGGCGCGCCTTAGCCGCTTACTGATTGCCCAGCAGGCAGAGTTTAAGCAGTTAGCCGCTGTACGTGGACATGCCGCCTTAAATGGTGTGTGTGGCGACAAGCTGGAATCCTGGGCAAGCCCGCTGGCATTATCCATGACTTTGCGTTCCGCACAGGGTGAGCGTTTAGACCCGGCCACATGGGCGCTGGCCGAAGCACGCGGGCATGTGCTGTTTTTGCATGGCTTGTGCCATAACGACCTGGAGTGGCAGCAGTCGGACAACCATCAGCAGTTTGTGGCGGAATTAAAGGACGCAGGTTATCAGGTGGCATGGCTGCGCTATAACACGGGTCGTGCCATTCATGCCAATGGCAGCCAGTTGGCCGATCTTTTGTCTGATCACTTTAATGATACGGGAACCCCTATATGGCTGATTGGCCATAGCATGGGCGGTTTATTAATCCGCAGTGCCAGCCATTATGCCAGTGAACAGAAGCAGGGCTGGATCAGGCGTTTAAGCCATGCTGCCTATCTTGGCTCGCCGCATCTGGGTGCACCGTGGGAAATTGCCGGTAACCACCTGAATAATATGCTGGGCATTACGCCTTATACCCGTCCATTTATGCGGCTGGGCAATATTCGTAGCGTTGGCATCCGTGACTTGCGGGTTGCGCATATCAGTGCCGATCAGGTGATGCCGCAACTTGCCCCGGCAGTGAGTCATCTGTTACTTGCTACGGCCTGGAGTGAGGCACATAGCAGCAACTGGATTGGTGACGGGATTGTGCCTGTTGCCAGTGCGCTGGCCCGTCATACTGCAGGGGATGTGCTGACTGCGCCCAGCGTCAAACGGGTGTTGCTCAATGACATCAACCATATGGCTATTCTGCATAATGAGCGGGTATACAGTGAGTTACGCGAGTGGCTGGGCTTAAATACCAGTTTGCTTCTGCTGGAATATAAGCCACAGACGGGTTGATCAAGCCAGTTCTAGTGCTACTGTTTGATAAGACCACATATGTAAAAAGCCAGCTTGTATTGCTGTCGCTACGCTTTTAAGCGGTGAGCTAGCAATGCTGGCTGGTCTTGTTTCAATGGGTTTGGATTATTGCCACTTTAGCGGTTTTTCACTGGAACCCGGTGTCAGGTTGCTGTCATCCAGTGGGGTGGTTGGTTGTGGTGGCTGGGTTTGCCGGGCAGGTACATTGGCTTGCAGGGAAAGCCCATTCAGCACTTCATTACTAATTTGCTGTGACAGGACTTCGGCCACGCTTGGCGGGTTTTCTTCGTTTACCAGCGACGCATACACCTGTGGGCGCTGTAGCTGGTTAACCGTACCGGCAGCTGCAATTTTGCCGGTATTCACCTCAATCACACGCCAGTTCAAACGAATTGCTTCGCGCTGGGCCGGGGCGGCACCATAATAAGAGCGACCCTGTACGGTACGCGCTTCACTAAAGCGTCCCACCAGAATATAGTCGGCACCTACTTTCTGGGCAATGCGTGCCATTTCGGTTGGTGCACCATCCCATTGCAAAAATTCGTTTTCGTAAGCCATTTCATTAATAAAGTCACGGCTGACCAGGCTTAACTGTTTGGAATTTACCAGTTGAGTGCCAACCAGGTCGGCTACCTCACTGCTAAAGTCGCGGGCTGTCGTGCCTTCCAGTCCAAAGCCGGAACTAACAATCTGGAAGGGCATAACCGCCATACGGCGCAAGTGGTTATCGGCAATAACCGACTGGAACCTGGCTACATAGGCACGCACTTTGGCACTGTAATTTTTACCGGAACCGGAAATGCTGAGTACCTGAAAACGCGAAATAGCGCCGCCACCGCTGGTATCCACACTAAACACTGGCGAGCTTTTGCCCACATAAGTCCAGCTATTCTGGCTCATTACCATATGCACTTCTTCAGCCATGTCCACACGCGGGCTAACCGTGGTGCCATTGACGGACTGTGCTGCAATCAGCAGGGCAGAGGCAATAGCCTGTTCGCGGCTAGGGCCGGAGCCGGTGGCTTCCTTCATCACTTCCTGAACACCGGCAAAGCTACTGCCAGCCAGCAGTGACAACGCAAGTGCTGCAAGTATTTTTTTCATCCTGAACCTCCTGAGGCTGCGGGATACCACGTTAAGCATACCCCACAACAGGTGTTAATGTGGTTTAGAGTCCAAAGGCAGAGCGTTTGGCGGCCTTGCGGATTTCTTTCTCGCTGGTCCACTCCACAATACCGGTTTTCAGGTTAGTCAGTTTCAGGGTGAACTTGTAGTACACATCACTTTTGCCACCGGAGTTTTTTACAATGCTGGACAGATTACCATTCAGCATGAATTCCGCGCCAATTTGCTGGCCAACTGCAACAGCGGTACGCTTATCTACCATGCCGCTTTGCTGCTGGAAAGCCAGCTGGTCAGCCACAGCACCTACGGATGTCATATCTACAAAGCGGAACTTGCCGGAATTGATCAGGCGGTTTTGAATGGTATCGGTAATGGATTCGGTATCGATATGTTCCTGTGACTTGTTTTTAATGCGGTCGATAAACATCACCGGGCGTCTTTGCTGGGTTAGCTCGATAATTGGCGGGAAAGCCAGCATGTCGTCTACCATTTTGCTGGCAATCAGTTGCAGGTCTGTCGAGCCGAAATCCTTGTTCAGTGTTTCCACCGCTTGTGCATCACCATAGGATACGGAGGTAGAGGCACAACCGCTTAAACCTATAACCGCTGCAACAGCCAGCATTGCTCCCGCCTTGTAAAATTTCATCGTTATCTCCTGTATTTAAAGTATTAAGGCTGTTGTTATCTTCAGCCTGTGTTGTGTTTTCAGTCTTTTTTCATGTAGATCAATACATCTACACCACTTGGGTTGGGGGCAACCGACTGTACGGTTTTAACCTCGCGTCCCTGTAGTGTAATGGGTTTCCACAGGGCGCCTTCCGGGTTTATTTCGCTGCCGCTTGCATCAAACCATACAATTTTGTATTGAAAATCCTGTGCGTAGAACCAGCCATTTTTTAAGGAAAGCGATACACGCTTGATATCACCCAGATTGGTGCTGGCAACCCGGCTAACGCCAATACGTGTGGCCAGTACCGGGTTATTGGTAATGGTGCGGATGCTGGTCTGGCCTGCGGCATCAGTTTTGGTCAGCATGGCGTTGGGTGCGGTACAGGCACTAAGCAGCAGGCTGCCACTTGCCAGGGCAAGGCTTAATAAAATAGTCTGTTTCATTGTCATCTCGGTGTTATTCAACAGGTTTGTTTATGGTTTATCGGGCAATATTAAAGCTGGAAGCGACCATGCTGTTATTGGCTTCCACCCCATGTACAAAGGTGGTGGCATTTGGTGTTACGTTAATAGTGACTTTCTGATGGGCAGCGCCATTTGACAGCTCCAGCTCATGGCTACCGGCCGGCAGTAACAGGCGTACTACCTGCGCGTTGCCAGGCAGGGTAGTCCATGCCCTTAAATCTGCTTTTTCCGTGGCGGTATTGTATACGTTGGCAGCCAGTTGCCCGAACACGCCCAGGCGATTACCAATTTCCCGTTGCGCAGCGTATTTGGCGGTGGAGCGTGCAATCTGCGTGGTCAGGTTGCCGGCAATATTTTCCTTATGGGTTTTAATGGCCAGTGCACCAATATCAGTGAGTTGGTAGGTATTTGCAATGCGTGTGCCATTCATATAAACCGATGTCATCACGGGTGGCTGGTAAGTAGCCGTGTTATAGGTTGCATAGGAAATATTGACCAGGCCGCCAGGGGTAGGTATAGCCATGCTGGCTTCCTGTTTTTGCGGCACCAGACCCTGCTCAATAAAAATAAGTACCGGAAACTTGTCGCCCTTGGCAGTGGCTGCACCATCCAGTCGTTTTACATCGTCCTTAATCTGGTTGTCCGGCTGTAACTCATAGGCCTTTTTAAAGTCCACGAGTGCATCATTTTGCTCACCCAGTGCTTCCCACAACGTGGCGGCCATATAAAAAGCATAGGCATTCTGATAGGTGTTTTTCACCTTGCCAGCAATCGTATCAAGCCCGGCCAGTGCTGCATCTACCTG
>JASLIR010000183.1 GCA_030152125.1 Alkanindiges sp. | reverse complement strand
AAACATGAGTAATAACGCCATCAACAAAGCTCAGGGTCTAGGCCTGGCCATGCTGACCAGGTTGGCATCCAGTGATATTCTGGATCAGCTAAATGTCCGGAAGTTACTGGAAAAAACTTTATACCAAGGCAGCAAAACCGGCTTTAAGGTTCTAGATGCCACTGCACGCAGTTTTAAACCAGCTTCCGGTACCGGCAAACAACGCCTGCCCCGTGCAGCCAAAGGCGTATTTGACATTAGCCTGAGCGACGAACAACAGATGATGCGTGACACCTTGCAGCGCTTTGCTGCCGAGGTAATACGCCCTGCTGCACATTCCGCCGATGGCCTGGCCGCTTTCCCGGATACCATTAACCAGCAGGCTCAGGAACTGGGCTTGCTGTTTTATGCACTACCGGAAAGCTACGGCGGTGTGGCTAGTGAGCAGTCAGTAGTGAGCAATGTATTAATTGCCGAAGACCTGGGACATGGCGATTTTAGTCTGGCAGCCAGTATTCTAAGCAGCATCAGTGTGGCCAATGCCATTACCCGCTGGGGCTCCAGCGCGCAACAGGAAAAATACCTGCCTGCCTTTGCAGAAGAAACCCCACCGGTTGCTACCTTTGCTGTGCAGGAACCTACCCCGGCGTTTAACCCGAATGAACTGAAAACTGTAGCAGTTCAATCTGGCGGTCAATTTAGCATCACCGGTGAAAAATCCCTGGTACTGCTGGGTGAAAAAGCCGAGTTTTATCTGGTGTCTGCACAGTATCAGGGCAAGCCACAGGTATTTGTAGTAGAAAAACACCCATCTATTAGCGTGCGCCAAAACCCGGCGATGGGTCTAAAAGCAGCCGAAACGGTAAGCCTGCGTTTTGGTAACACCCCTGCCAGCCTGTTAACCGATGATGATTTTAGCTATCAGGAATTTCTGGACCTGGGTGCACTGAGCTGGTGTGCGCTGGCAGTGGGCACCTGTAGTGCAGTGAAAGAATACTGTATCACCTATGCCAATGAGCGTACTGCTTTCGGCGAGCCGATTTCCCACCGCCAAAGCGTGGCCTTTATGATTGCCGATATGGCAATTGAAATTGATGCCATGCGCTTACTGGTTTGGAATGCAGCCAGTCTGGCTGAAGCGGGTGAACCCTTCCACCGCGAAGCCTATTTAGCACGCCTGCTGTGTGCAGAAAAATCCATGAAAATTGGTAATGACGGCGTACAACTGTTAGGTGGACATGGTTTTACCAAGGAGCACCCGGTAGAACGCTGGTATCGTGACTTGCGCGCTACCGCCATCATGCATTCCGGCCTTCACGCCTAATCATCATACAAGGAGTTAAATCATGTACTTAAAGAACCCTAAAAAATTCCAGTTGATGATTGATCAGGCACACGAAGTTGCCCTGAACGTATTCCGTCCCATCTCGCGTAAATACGACAAAGGTGAGCACGACTATCCAAAAGAGCTGGATATGCTGGCTTCCCTGCTGGATGGCTTTAACGATGGTTCCGCCAATGCCGTGAACTCGACATCGCTGGGCAAGCGTGGCGATGCTGCCGACAAGAGCATACAAAATGGCGCCAATATGGCGGCAGCGCTGGGCGTATTTGAGATGTGTTACGGCGATGCAGGATTCATGCTGGCAATGCCACGCCAGGGTTTGGGCAACTCTGCCATTGGTGCGGTGGCCAATGAAGAACAGCTTAAGCGCTTTAAAGGCTGCTGGGCAGCAATGGCCATTACCGAGCCAGGCTGTGGCTCCGACTCTGCGGCCATCCGCACGACAGCCATTAAAGATGGTGATGACTACATCATCAATGGTGAGAAAATTTTTGTAACCTGTGGTGAGCGTGCGGACTGCGTGGTGGTATGGGCCACACTTGACCGTAATATTGGTCGTGCTGCCATTAAATCCTTTGTGGTAGAAAAAGGTACACCGGGCATGAAAGTGGAACGCCTGGAACACAAGCTGGGCATTAAGGCTTCCGACACAGCAGTTATCAGCTTTATTGACTGCCGTGTACCGGCTGCCAACTTGCTGGGTAATGCCGAAATTGATGTAGCCAAAGGCTTTGCTGGCGTTATGGAAACCTTTGACAACACCCGTCCACTGGTTGCTGCTATGGCTGTTGGTATTGCCAAGGCATCTCTGGAACGCATTAAGGAAATCTTTAAAGACCAGCTGGACCCTAATTACAACACGCCTTTCCTGAATACTTCCCACATTGCGGCAACCATTTACCGCATGGAAGCAGAATGGGAAGCAATACGTCTGCTGACCTTAAAAGCCTGCTGGATGGCCGATAACAAAATCGCTAACTCCAAGGAAGCTTCCATTGCCAAAGCCAAAGCTGGTCGTATTGGTAGCGAGATCACCCTGAAATGTGTGGAGCTGGCGGCCAGTGTGGGTTATGGTGAAGATGAGCTACTGGAAAAATGGTCACGTGACTCCAAAATTATGGATATTTTTGAAGGCACGCAGCAGATTCAACAGTTAATTATTGCCCGCCGTGAACTGGGCAAGAGTTCGTCTGAACTGAAGTAATCTGGCAAGTAGAGCAACGAAAAGGCCGGCTGATTAACAGCCGGCCTTTTTATGTCAGGTGACTAAACTAACATCAACAAATAACCTAGCCCTTCATTGCCACCAGCACACGAATGGCATCCGGCACTAATGATAAATGCTGTAACAGGGCCACACCTTGCTGCTGCTGCTCTCTCAGACGCTCAACTTCATCTTCGCGAATGCTTGGATTGTGTTCTTTCAGATAGGTCAGGCGATCAATTTCCTGCTGTAAGCGGTCATGGTAACGCTGACGTGCCACTTCACTAAAACTTTGCACTTGTGCCTTGGCCATTTGCTCAGCCTGCTTGTAACGCTCTTCAATCACATCACGGCGCAGCTTCACCACATGCCGGGCATTATTCATGTCCAGATAATGCGTGTAAGGCTGTAACATGGCAGAATTAATTTTAGGGGTTAAATCCTGGCCTTTTTCGTTCAGCAATACCCGTAGCAACTGTTGCGGCAAACTGGCAGCCAGGTTTAGCACCTTCGGTGCAATCACTTCCACGCGGAACCACATTTCAATCAGCAGGCTGCCCTGCGGAATGGCATTGCTGCGCAACAGCGCCACATTGGTATTGCCAAATGACTGTGAATGCACCATTTCAAACAGGCTTTGTGTAAATGGGTGTTCCAGGGTAATGTAATGCGCATCTTCACGGATTTGTGCCTGCTCGCGCGAGAAGGTCACCGTCATGCCCTCCTCATCCATCAGCAAACCTTCTACCTGCATCTGATCAGAAGGGCGAATGATGACCGTATCATCACTTTGCTCTTCATAATCAATGTTGGTAGCCGACATAAAGCGCTTCATAAAATCCGGTAGCGGATTCTGCTCATCCTGATCTTCCAGCGCTTTTACAATACGCGACGCTACTTTAGGACGACAGGAATTGAACTCCAGCAAGCGGTCACGGCCATCTTGCAATTCAACTTCAAGGGCTGCACGTTCCTGATTCACTGCTTCCAGTAAATCTTCAAAGCGCTCACCCAGGTCATTTAGCAGGCAATCCTTCAAATCAACAATGTGATTTTCCTGCAATACCTGCGCGGTTGGCGAAATATTACCGAATATATTCAGGGCTTCGTTATACCAGCGGAACATACGTTCCTGCGCCGTACCCATCAGGTATGGCACATGAATCTGGATGCGTTTCTTCTGGCCAATACGGTCCAGACGGCCAATACGCTGCTCCAGCACATCCGGGTTGGCTGGTAAATCGAACAGGATCAGGTCACTGGCAAACTGGAAATTACGCCCTTCCGAGCCAATTTCCGAACACAACAGAATCTGTGCGCCATAGCTTTCCTCGGCAAAATAAGCCGCTGCCTGATCTCGCTCCAGCAGGCTCATGCCTTCATGGAACATGGCCGTGCGAATACCACCATGCACCCGCAATACAGCTTCCAGCGACTCTACCACCGGGCCACTGCGGGCAATCAGCAGTACCTTACGGTGTTTCAGGTCTTTCCGCAGTACTTCCATTAACCACAGTACGCGCGGATCGCTTTCCATCCAGCTGCCATCCAGCTGTTCTTCTTCCGGCCACATCTGCTCGCGCAATTTGCCAGTTACAGGCCAGTGCGCAGGTGCAGGCAATGGTGCGGCAATACAGTCACGTCCCGGAAAGCCCTGAATGGCTTCACGCGTATTACGGAACAAAATACGGCCTGTACCATGACGGTCCAGCAATTCATTAATGGCACGGTAGCGCGATTCTGCGTCGTCCTGTACCGTATGGCCCAGCAGGTACTCTAACGCCTGCTGATGACGATCGGTTAAAGGCTCATCAGACAATAAGACCTCTGCCACCTTGGCAGTTTGGCTGTACTGGGCTTCTTCTTCCAGAAAATGATTCAGGGTATCAAAACGCTGTGGGTCCAGCAGGCGCAAACGGGCAAAATGGCTATCTACACCCAGTTGCTCCGGTGTCGCAGTTAACAGCAACACACCCGGGGTCTGTGCCGCAAATTCTGCTACCAGGTCATAGCGGTCATTCCCTTCACCTTCACCGGTTTCCGGGTTTTCATGCCAGGTCAGGTGATGTGCTTCGTCAATCACCAGCAGGTCAAAGCCGGCTTCCAGCGCCTGTGCCTTTAAGTCTTCATGGTCCAGCAGCAAATCAATGCTGGCAATAATACATTGTTCAGTTGCAAACGGATTGGCACCTTCATCATGTTCACGAATGGCTGCGGTGCGGGTTAAATCGAACAGGGAGAACTGCAGATTGAAACGGCGACGCATTTCAATCATCCACTGGTATTGCAGAGAGTCCGGCACCAGAATCAGAATACGTTCACTGCGGCCTGTTACCAGCTGCTGGTGAATAATCAAACCAGCTTCAATGGTCTTGCCCAGACCAACTTCGTCAGCCAGCAACACACGCGGTGCCAGACGGCGGCCAACTTCATGTGCAATATATAACTGGTGCGGAATCAGGCCAACACGCGGGCCAATCAGGCCACGCAATGGGCTGGTAGACATGCGGCTTTGCATCAGCAAGGCTTCTATACGCAGGTCATACCACTCTTTGGATTCCAGACGGCTGGCTAGCAAACGGTCCAGTGGACGCGCCAGCTGGATATTGGCACCCAGACGGGTTTCATTAAAGGTTTTACGCTCAACGCCCTGGCCACAAATCACGTTGTAGCGCATCACGCCACGTACGTTTTCAAAGGATTCGACCTGCCACTCTATGCCTTCCTGGTCGGTCAGCCAGTCACCCTCTTTAAAAAGAATGCGCGACAAAGGTGCATTTGCCCGTGCATATACACGGGTTTCATCACTTTTAGGGAATAAAATGCTGATGGTGCGTTCATCAACGTCTATCAACACGCCCAAACCAAGTTCCGACTCCGTGTCTGATAACCAACGCTGTCCAATGGCAAATTCCTGCAATTCACTCACCCTATTTTGTTGCAACGATTACACCTTGCGAGCTGCTTTAAAAGCATTATTACGCGGGCGCGCATTCTCTCATATTTAACGCAATTTTTGCTGAAAACTTCGTTCATAATCAGTGCAAAATATGTGCAAAACTTGTTTTAAAATGCTGCCGGACAATCAAAAACCAGCTTTTCCTGTGTAAGCGGGTGATAAAACGACAGTTGCTCGGCATGTAAACACAGGTTTGGCATCAGTGCCTGCCCTGCCGCATCAGCATATAAGCTGTCGCCCACAATAGGGTGCCCCAAATGCTGCATATGTACCCGCAACTGGTGCGACCGTCCTGTCACTGGCACCAGTTTAACGCGCGAAACCGGCTGCCCTGCAATCTCAAAGCGATCAGTAACCCGCCAATGTGTTAATGCATGTTTAGGATAAGCGGGGTCGGCAATGTGTAAAGGCGGGCGGCTGGGGTCGTAACATACCGGCACATCCACACTGCCAGTATCTTCACCCACACGCCCTACCAGCAAAGCATGATACTGCTTGTCGGTTTGCCGTTGTTCAAACTGGCGTGAAATTTCACGCTGCGCCTGCTTGTTTAAGGCAAATACCAGAATACCGGAAGTATCCCGATCCAACCGGTGAATCAGCAGCGTATCTGGCTCAACAGCCAGTAAGCGGTTAATCACACAATCTGTCAAATCACCCTTGCCCGGCACGGTTAAAATGCCGGGTGGCTTATTCACCACGATAAAGTGCTCATCGCGATGGATTAGGATTTGTTCTAAAAAATTTGGGCTGGACAAGTAGCAGGCTCACAACAGCATATAAAGCAATAGTGCATGATTATAGCAAAGTATGAGCCTACCCAAGCGACCACTTAGCCGCCAGTTTTGCGTTTATATGCCATCAGTTGACGCCTCACTGATGTCGGTGCTACGAGTAAACTCTGGATAATATCCTTCTTTAGCAAGTTGCTGACCAGCATGCCCGCCCCCACGATAAAGCTACCGTAAAATAAAATAGCTATCAGCACCATCCAGCCGTAGGTATAAAAACTGCCCATCTGCCGCTCAATGAACATAAAGATGTTTGTTGCCCCGGAAGGCGATGATACATAAATACAGAATAATACAGCTAAAGGTGCGCTAAACATTGCAAAAAAGCGATAAGACGAGCTACCTTGCTGAATATGCTGCCTGAACAGCATCATAAACAAGGCAAGGCACAAACCAAAAAGCAGGGCTGGTAATGCAAAAGCCATATAAATGACGGGAATGGTATATATCATTAATGTGGCGACTGACCCGGCAACCAAAGGAAAAACCAGTAAGGAAAGCAGCATCACATACATGATAAAGATGCCCCTTAAAATAGCCACCTTAACCAGTTCAACAATAAAAATCTCTATACCTAAACGCACATCATGAGACGATAATGACTTTTCCATGGGTATACCTCACGCTTCATTATAGTAAATTGTGAACAATTTCAAACAGCCACTTAGCCGCCAGTTTTGTGTTTATAAGCCATTAGCTGGCGCCTGACTGATGTAGGAGCTACCAACAAGTCTTTTAAAGCAGTTTCTTTTAGTCTGCCTGCCACCACTTTTCCTGCCCGGACAATAAAAGCCCCGTAGAATAAAACACCCAATAATGCCAAGCATTCCCCAGGGCCAAGCTTTTTAATCGCCAGAACATATGCTATGACATGAATCGCAGCGTCCGGTTTATACAGAAACCAGCAAAAATATACTGCAATAGGCGCAAAGCATAGGGCAAACACCATATGAATAATACTTCCACGCTGTATCTGCTGCCTGAACGCAATCATAAACACCGCCAGGAAAAAACCAAACAGAAGGGCTGGTATCGCAAAAATCACATAGATAAGCGGAATGGTAAATATCATGAATGTCCAAAAGGAGCCCGCCGCCAGTGGAAAGAACAGTAAGGAGACAAGCATGACATAGATAATAAAGATGAGCCGCAAAGCGGCCACCCTAAACAACTCAAGCGTAAAGATCCTCATACCAACCAGCACATCAGAAAATGATAATGATTTTTCCATAGCTACACCTCTGGCTTAGGCCTTTTTTAAAAATGACTTATTTTTAACCATAGTAGCAGAGGGGTTTAGGAACGCAATTTATTTAAGCTTGTTATGAAAGAAACATGTGCAGACCTTAAAACAAGAAGTCATGGCTTAAACTGCACATTACCTGACCAAGATAATCATCCTGCAATCTGGATATATTGCACTGGCACGGCATCCGTTAGCCACACCTGATTATCGCTGCAATAAAACACAAAACCCTGCTGCTGCATGGCGGCAGCATCTATTTGTAGCAATACTGGTTTGCCATAGCGCTGGCCTACTGCTAATGCAGTTTCAGGCTTGCTGCTTAAATGCACATGATGGCGCTGCATGGCCTTTAAGCCTTGTGCCTGAATGGTTGCCAGAAAACGGCTGGCTGTACCGTGATATAAAATCGCTGGTGGTATTTGCGGCTGCAAGGCCAGGTCAACCGTTATGCTATGGCCTTGATTCGCTTTAATGCGACTGCCATCCTCACTCAGCTTAAAGCGCTGTTTATCGCAACTGGCAACCACCTGGTTAATTTTTTCAATATCAAGGTTTATACCTCTTATTGCTTTTGCATTATCAATGAGCTGCTGTACAAACACCCACCCCTGCTCATCCATATCCAGTTGGATGGACTGCGGCTCGTGGCGTAATACAAAGCTTAAAAATTTGCTGATATCAGTATTTTTCATTGAAGGGCTTTTCATTGAGAAGTTTTTCATTTAAATGTGTCTCTTATTTTATTTACTATCTTTTTCTATTTAAGCAATTGCCTCCCTTGGACTATCTTATATCCTTCGAGAGACATGCCATGCACTGACACGATTAACATATCAGTGCACGTGGCAATTATATGTTAAGCAGCCATTTCTGCAAAGGTTTCTTTAGCCGCCTGAATGGTTGCAGCAATATCCTCATCACTATGTACACTGGAAATAAAACCAGCTTCAAACGCAGAAGGTGCCAGATACACACCACGCTTTAACATGCCATGGAAAAATTGCTTGAATGCTTCCACATCACAGCGGGTCATGGCTTCGTAACTGGACAAATCGTTTGAATCAGTAAAATACAAACCAAACATGCCACCCACCTGCTGGGTTCTAAATGCCACACCGGCATCGTCAGCAGCCTGCTGCAAACCTGCCAGCAATGTAGCCAGCTTCTCGGTCAGGGCCTCATAAAACCCCGGCTGGCGCAAATGCCTGAACATGGCCAAGCCAGCGCGCATAGCCAGCGGGTTACCAGACAGTGTGCCTGCCTGATACACGCCACCCAGCGGCGCAATGCACTGCATAATTTCTTTTTTACCGCCAAAGGCACCCACCGGCAACCCGGCACCAATAATTTTACCCAGCGTGGTAATGTCAGCTTGTACACCATACAAGCCCTGCGCACCGCCCAGGCCAACCCGGAAACCCGTCATCACTTCGTCAATAATCAGTACACTACCCGCTTTGTCACACTC
>JASLIR010000112.1 GCA_030152125.1 Alkanindiges sp. | reverse complement strand
CTGTACCGCATCCTGCAACTCCGGTGCTACGGCAGGGTGTGCCGTTGCCCGGATAAAACGGTGGTTAACCGGGTTCAGGCTACCCACTACCTGTATATCCCGCGCTACAATGTCCTGACCAATATCAAAAGTAATAATGCCCAGTGTTAAATCCACATCACAGGCACTTTCCCGACCCAGGCCCCAGTCATGCGTGGCCTGCTTGTTCTTGACTTCAAGTGCTTCAAGGCAGTTTTGCAAAAAATGCAGTTCGTCTGTTTCTGTCTCCGGTTGCAGCAGTGCATCCAACTGCTGTGCCATGCCATCATCCAGTGTATCAAGCGAATTAGTAGCCAGGCTCCCGCTATCCAGCATGCTGGACTGCCCTAGCACTACTGGTTCAATCCGGGCTTCCGTCTGGTTAAAGTCATACTCCACCTTAAAGGTGCCATCCGGGTACAGGGTGTATTTCAGGCCGGACAGCTGTCTGGCATCGGTATCTAAAATCTGGTTGCGAATGTCCGGCAGGGCATCCAGCAGTTTCCACACCGGCTGCTCCAACGGGTTAGCTTGCGGCACTGCATACTCGGCTACATCCGGCATGCCGTCTTTTATCAGGTATTGTTCAAAGCTGCTGCTGTCGCCTTCCAGCCGGAATACCGAACTCACACTGTCCCATGCCCTGTCCTGAGCAAAAATGAGTGACTGTTTTTTTAACAGGCACTGGTACTCCTGGTCTAATTCGAACTTCAACATCAGCTTACCTCTGGGGTTCTAATTTTCAAGCTGCTACTTATGGTGTATTACAGGATCGTTTATTTCATGCTAATGAGTTAACCTACCATTTAGCACTGCTTAAGTGTACTCAATCACAATGTTAATAAAAAAGACTGACCTGTATACCTTTTGTACCAGATGGTCAGGAATGTGAAATCATCATTTTCTGCTTTGTCAGAAAACAATTAATCAATATTACTGATAATAATTTTAAAAAGTATTATCAAAAAAGATAAGTAGTCGCAATATATTGATTTTAAACAAATACTCATTTTATGAGTGTTTTATGAGTATATTTGACTCAAAAAATATATGTGCTATGCTTCATTTGCTGGCTTATTTAAACTAAATAGTCAGCTTCAATCAACCTTAAGGAGTTTTAATGACCATTTTAAACCGAAATATTCCCCCTACTTTTTTAAGTAATTAAGATCATTTTTAGTCAATTTTATCAAACATTTATCAAAATCTCAGGAATTTTATTATGCTTACTTTGAAGAATCCCCCCCCCCTTGGTCATACAAGATCAAGCATCCACATATTGAGTCGATGCTTAAATCTTAAAAGGCCGCTAACCAGCGAAGGAGTTGACCCAAATGGTTCAACAAGTTTCACCAACTGTAACGAAAAAGCGCTCCATCAACGTAGGTACCTCTTGGGGCGATGAAGAAATGAGTTGCAATCTAGACCTAGATTTAGAAGGCATCTCAGCAACAGTACAAGTGGTTGTTAAAAAACCGCTCACCAGTAAATGTAAAAAATATGGTCTGATCATTTTTTTTACGATTTCGAGTGTATACGGTGGTTACTCACTACGGCCTAAAGTCGCGCCGTTTTTTGCTGAAACTACAACGGCAGATATCCACCATGAGCGAGGTAATAAACAGTCGGAATGAATTTGAGAATCGAATAGACTGGCAGTTATTCACTAATTAACTTGCCAGTCGATTCTATATGATAAAGGTGAAATAATGAACACAAGCTTAAAGCCAAAACGAGTACAGCTTGATCTATCAGATAGTGCATTTTTGAGGCTTAAAAATGTCAAAGACCGGATGGAGGCAAGCTCCTACACTGAAGTAATCAAAAATGCGCTGAGACTTCTAGAAGCCCTACTAGACGAGGACGATAAAGGAAGTACTCTTTTGATTCGTAGAAAAAATGGTGAACTTGTAGAATATAAAATTTTTGTATAAGGATATTAACATGATAAAACCATTTCGAGGCGAGCTTATAAGCTCGCCTTTTTCTTGCTCAAAAAAAGCGAGCTTGCATTTAAAGGTACAATCACTTTCCTTACCCATCATCCCTGATTTAACATATCACCCAAACTGATATCCATAAACTATAAATGCGCTAAAGGTGATTTGCTTTCATGCTATAATCGCCGGATTTTACAGTTCCATCATCTCGGGTAAACAAATGACTGAGGAAAGATTAACCCACCTTAAGCAACTTGAGGCGGAAAGTATTCATATTATTCGCGAAGTAGCCGCCGAATTCGACAACCCAGTGATGCTGTACTCCATTGGTAAAGATTCTGCCGTGATGTTGCACCTTGCCCTCAAGGCATTTTACCCAGCCAAACCGCCCTTCCCGCTGATGCACGTGGACACCGGCTGGAAGTTCCGCGACATGATCGCCTTTCGTGACAATCTGGCCAAAACCCTTGGCCTGCAACTGATTGTGCATCAAAACAAGGAAGGCCGCGAAGCTGGTATCAACCCGTTTGACCACGGCAGCTCCAAGTTTACCGACATCATGAAAACCCAGGGCTTAAAGCAGGCACTGGATAAACACCAGTTTGATGCTGCTTTTGGTGGCGCACGCCGTGACGAGGAAAAATCCCGCGCCAAGGAGCGTGTGTATTCCTTCCGCGACAGCAAACATCGCTGGGACCCAAAAAACCAGCGCCCGGAACTATGGAACCTGTACAACGGTAAAGTGAACAAGGGCGAAAGCATTCGCGTGTTCCCGCTGTCCAACTGGACCGAGCTGGACATCTGGCAATACATCTATCTGGAAAATATCCAGCTGGTTCCCTTGTACTTTGCTGCCGAACGTCCGGTGGTAGAGCGTAGCGGCACCCTGATTATGGTGGATGACGAACGCATGCGCCTGCACGAAGGCGAACAGCCGGTAATGAAGTCCGTACGTTTCCGTACCCTAGGCGACTATCCACTAACCGGTGCCGTGGAATCCACCGCCAACACCCTGCCTGAAATTATTCAGGAAATGCTGCTGGCCACCAGCTCTGAACGCCAGGGCCGTTTGATCGACCACGACGAAGTGGGCTCGATGGAAGACAAAAAACGACAAGGTTATTTCTAATATTAGTGGAGTTACATTAGATGTCTCATCAGTCCGAGCTGATTAGCCAGGATATTTTGGCCTATCTTAAGCAGCACGAGCAGAAAGACCTGCTCCGCTTCTTAACCTGTGGCAACGTGGATGACGGTAAAAGCACCCTGATTGGTCGTTTGCTGCATGACTCCAAGCTGATCTATGAAGATCACCTGGAAGCCATTACACGCGACAGTAAAAAAGTGGGCACACAAGGCGAAGAAATAGACCTTGCCCTGCTGGTAGATGGCCTGCAAGCTGAACGCGAGCAAGGTATTACCATTGATGTAGCTTATCGCTACTTCTCCACGGAAAAGCGCAAGTTTATTATTGCCGATACACCGGGACACGAACAGTACACCCGCAACATGGCAACTGGTGCCTCCACCTGTGACCTGGCGATTATCCTGATTGACGCGCGTTATGGTGTGCAGACACAAACCCGCCGTCACAGCTACATTGCCGGCCTGCTGGGCATCAAGCATATTGTGGTTGCTGTAAACAAGATGGACTTGCTGGGTTATTCCGAAACCCGCTTTAACGAGATTCAGGCCGATTACCTGAACTTTGTAGAGCAACTGGGTGACCGTAAGCCATCGGATATCCGCTTTGTACCGATGTCTGCCCTTAAAGGCGACAACGTGGTGAATGCTTCCGAGCATACCGGCTGGTACACAGGCCAAACCCTGATGCAGATTCTGGAAAGCGTGCAGATTAACCGCGACACCAGCAAGCGCGATTTCCGCCTGCCGGTGCAATATGTAAACCGCCCGAACCTGGATTTCCGTGGTTTTGCCGGTACCATTGCCCAGGGCTCGGTAAATGTGGGTGATGAAATTATTGCCCTGCCTTCCGGCAAGCGCAGCACCGTAAAAGAGATTGTCACTTTTGATGGCAACCTTGAAACTGCCGCCGCCGGTCAGGCCATTACCTTAACCCTGACTGATGAAATTGACATCAGCCGTGGTAACGTGATTACCCATGCTGATGGTCAGCCGCTGCAATCGCGTGCAGTGCGCGCCACTGTGGTATGGATGGCCGAACAGCCATTGGTAATCGGCAAGCTATACAACGTAAAAGCCGGTACCCAAACCATTCCAGCCACCGTCCGCCAGATTAACTACCGGGTAGACGTAAACACACTGGAACACGCGGATGCGGATCAGGTTGAACTGAACGGTATTGCCGATGTGGTGGTAGAGTTTGATGCGCCTATCGTGTTTGACAGCTATAAAGACAGCCGCTACACCGGCTCCTTTATTGTTATTGACCGTTTAAGCAATGTGACCATTGGCGCTGGTATGATTGAAGCCAGTGCCGAACTGGGCAACCAGCAAAGCCCGGTGAGTGTGGAAGAACGTGCAGCGCGTCTGGGCCAGAAACCAGCGGTACTGGCCCTGCCAGAAAGCATTCTGGCACAGGCCGACCTGCTGGAACGTGCCCTGCTGCAACGCGGTGTGGTGGCGCTTGCCAATAGCCAGTTTAATGCCGAACAGGCCAAGCTATTACGCAGCACTGGCGTGGCGGTACTGCTGGCGCAGGCAGATATTGCCGACTCCAGCCTGAACCCGGCCACACTGGAAGAAGCTGTAGAACAGGTGATTGCTACTGTTCAGCTATAAGCCATCAGTAACACTAAAAAAACAGCCCAAAGTGGCTGTTTTTTTATGCCCATTTCACGGCACTGCCTGCATTCATCCTCAAACCATTTTCCAAAAATGACTTAATAATCGACTCTACTTCTGGGCTCTTCATCATTAATGTTCAGTAGGGCTTTTACGGGGGTTGGGGGGATACCCTCCAGACCCAACGCAAGAATCGCCTTCGCAGGCGAAGGCGATTTTTGCGTTGGGTCTGGAG
>JASLIR010000106.1 GCA_030152125.1 Alkanindiges sp. | reverse complement strand
GCTACTGTCCATGCCTGAAGTGTTGCGTTCCAAACCAGCTTATATGCCGTATTCATGACTTTTCCCTCGCGAGCGCTAACTACACCGTCAGTCTCGTATGTTATAGATGTTTTTTACCAGCTTTTACTTTAAGTCAAATTGATTGCCGGGTGGTAGACCCTTAGTCGATTACTGCACATTTTTAAAGCAGCTTTGTAAGCATATATTTTTATCTATACAGGCCAGAAAACAGCCGTCTGCACTACTGTTTTAAACACAATCTGATACTGGTTTTAAGCGCCAAATTTCCGCACACTAACAAGCATCATCCATGGCATCAAGTGAACTGACATGAGCAACCTACCGCAGAAAAAAACCCAGCAAGATGATGGTGAGTTCCCGCTGAAATACCTGTACATCAGTATCGGTATTGTTGCCCTGTTTATGATTTTCTTTTTTGCCGTCACTCACATGGCGCGCTTTAATATTTAATCACTATATTGGCAAAAGCGTATTTTATTGGAAAAAGGATCTGTCAGTTGTAGCTCCAGGCCCCAGTCCACTTTTTGAATGGACGGCTTGGCATACTGGTAATCCTTGGCATGCAGCTCCTGATGCAGTGTTTGAATGTCGCTTACCGGCACAAAAATACTGCTACCCGGGGAAGCATCACCAAAATGCTCAGACAAGTGTACTATCAGCGCATCGCGCTTAATCTGCAGGTATAAGGGAAAGTTTTCGCCAAAGCGGTGCTCCCACTGCACGATAAAACCCAGAAAATCCACATAAAAAGACTTCGCCAGTTCGGCCGAAAAAATACGGAATACGGGGATAGGTGCCTGAAGTGCCATCACTGCCTGCCTGCGATTAACCAAGTACAACAATAGCAAAAAAGAAGGCAGCCCAAATCATTTCATCATGAATTTTTCTTCATAATTTGTTTTAATACCGCTCACACAAAACATAGATGAAAAATGACTTCATGCAGAAACAACAAACCACGCGTTTAAAACTCTCCTTACTTGCCAGTGCACTCCTGCTCTCTGCCTGCGGCGGCGGGGGCGGCGGTTCATCTTCACAGCCACAACCGGAACAGCCTATCAAGCCCTTAGTATCCAGCTTTAGCAGCAGCCTGACGCTGCAGGATAAGGGGCAGCCTGTGCAGGCCATTAGCGCACGCGCTACCAGTGAAGATAAAGACAATACGCCGGCTTATACTGTATCTACCAGTCTAAGCAATAACTGGGCGATAACCATTGGAGAAAGTCGCGATGCTATAAACTTTCCAAAAATCAGCCAGACTTTTAGCTTTCAGCTTACTCCGGTTAAAAACGCCATAGTATTGGATATAGAATATGATACCTTAACCCAGAAAGTGATAGACATCACCCTGACCAGAAACAAAGGGTCCAGTGTACCGGATATTTTGACATGCTCAGTGAGCAACGGTATTTCAACAGGTTTTAACTGCCAGGGCATAACGTTTAATTACATTGCTGCCAGTGGCAAACTAAGTATCCATTTTAACAATACAGTGCTTAGAAAAACAGCAAGCCTTCCCCCAGAAGTACATACACTGGCATTAAATGGGCAGTTGGACGGGGAGCTTTCCCAACCACCGCAGGACGTGCAGAACATTCCACATACCAGCAGCGGTAATATTATAGTCAACGGTAAAACACAGAAAATTCTGGCCGCCAGTAACAGCATTAGCAGCATGGGCCGCACCCGCACGGCACTAACCGCACTGCTGGAGAATGGAAATCGGATTTATTTTGGCAAGAACCCGGCGGGTGAGCTCGAAAGCAGATACCTTGTGGCTAATCAGTTTGGTACAGCCCAACCAGAAAACATTAGCCAGTTAAGCCAGCAAAGTACAGCGCAAAGCGATATATTCCAGCTTAACACCACCCGCTTTAACTTCAATGCTCTGGTGATCGCTGAGCCACCCGCCCCGGTTAATGTCAGTGGTACGCTTACAGTGCCTAAACCCGTGCAACAGTTTAGCTATGCCCCGGTTGTTCCGGCTGGCGTAGATGCCAGCTCCTACTGGTATGGCACAAACTCTCCCCTGCGCCATAGTTTTATCCCTGAGGGTGTTCGCATTACCCTGGTCAACCATGATCAGGTTGCACTGGAAAGTACGGATTTCACTGCTGTTATCAAACATAAAAAACTGCAATCCATCCGTATTAGCAGACTATTTGGCGGCAGCATGAGCACCTTGAGGGTAATTGATTATTCCTGTGGTGATCAAGCTACTGCTTGCCAGGGTGCTACGGTTAGCCCTGATGGTTACGGTATACTGTTTAGCAATACAACCCTTAGCAATAACCGTCATGATGGTAATGAACTACCCGCAGCTATCACACTCAATGGCGGACTGGTTTATCCGGGTCGCTAATCTTTCATCCACGTACAAAAGCATGCCTGATGGCGTGCTTTTTGTTTGCTAAGTAAGTCAGATAAATATCTTAGCCTTGCAGCAGCTGCTCCAGGCACTGCTCTTCAATGCCATAAAACTGCTTGATCTGGGTAATCTGCTGCAAAATTTCCTGTTTTCTGGCCTCTGACTTGTCTTTCTTAACCGCCAGAATCATCTTGTTTTTGCTGGTATGCTCCAGCGCTACAAACTCAAATACCTTTGTGTCATAACCATTGGCTTCCAGCAGTAAGGCACGCAGGCTATCGGTCAGCATTTCTGCTTCCTGCCCCAAATGCACGCCATACTGCAGCATAGGCTTTAACACCGCAGGCATTTTTAATTGGGGGCGAACCTGCTTATGGCAGCAAGGGGCGCACATGATAATCGAGGCATTCAGGCGAATACCGGTATGCAAGGCATAATCGGTGGCAATATCGCAGGCGTGCAGGGCAATCATCACATCCACCGTATCCGGCTGAAAGCTGCGTACATCGCCCTGAAAAAAATCCAGTTGCTGCATGCCAACCTTTTGGGCAGCGCAGTTGCACAGTTCTACCAGCTCCGTGCGTAACTCCACCCCGGTTACTTTGGTGGGTAGCTTAAGCTGTTCCTGTACATAGTCAGCAATGGCAAAGGTTAAATAGCCTTTGCCGGAGCCAAAATCCACCACATGCACGGCATCCCCTGCTTCGTGCTTTAACTGGGAAAAAGCCGACTCAAAAATTTCAATAAACTTGTTAATCTGCTTCCATTTGCGCGACATGGCAGGAATCACCTGCTGGGCATGGTCAGTTACACCCAGTTCCTGCAAGTAAGGCCGGTCCTGCGTCACAAAGCGCTGTTTTTCGCGGTTATGTGTGGCAGTGGCTGGCTGGCGCGTTGTGGCCTGTAAACCGGCTTTGGGCTGAGTGCTGGTTTGTTGATGCAAGGCCGCCTTGTCCTTCTTGCTAAACATCAGCTGATATTCACCAGCCTGGGTATGCAGATTGGCCTGTTTAAAACCAGTAGCAAGCTGCTGGCGAATTTCAGCCAGCGCCTCATCGGTACTATAGTTTTTAGTAATATCCCGGGTGTTATAACGATACACAAAAGACCATACAGCTTGTTGTTTAATCTGTACGGGGCGGATAGTAATTTTTTCCAGCGTGGCTTCCTGGCCTTTATATTTGCTGAGAATCAGGCGCTCAAATTCACCGGTCTGCATACCCGGTTGCAATACCTGTAGAAATTGCTGGACTGCTGCCTGTTGTAACAGATCACCGTCTACCACAGCAGACACAGACTCATTTAACCCC
>JASLIR010000084.1 GCA_030152125.1 Alkanindiges sp. | reverse complement strand
CAGTTATACCGTAAAGTCGGGTGATACCCTCTCCAAAATTGCCGGCCGTTTTGATACCACCAATGAAGAACTAGCCAAACTCAACAAGTTTGCAGCCAGTAAAATGGTCCGCCGTGGGCAAGTGATCAATGTGCCTGACATCAATGTGGAGCCTGAAAAGCCAAGCACTTATCAGGTGCAGTCTGGGGATACGCTGACTGCTGTGGCAGCCAAATTTGATATGACCGCGCAGGAACTGGCCAGCCTGAATGATATGAAGGCCAGCAGTAACCTGATTCGTGGTGCTACCTTAAAGCTGGTTGCAGAAGAAAGTGAAAAGCAATCCAAAGCCAGTGCCAAACGTAATGCTAAAGACAGCAGTGCCAAAGATGGCAGGGAAGAGAAAGAGTCCGCCACGCTGGTCAGTGCCAGCCGCAAGTCCGGGGATGATACCGAGTCTTACACCGTGAAGCGTGGTGAAAGCCTGCATGCCATTGCAGCCAAATATGACTTGAGCACTTCCGAACTGGCACGCCTGAATAATATTCCTGCCAAAACCATGGTGCAGGTAGGGCAAACCCTGAGTGTGCCCAAACTAACCAGCAATTATACCGTCAAGTCTGGCGATACCTTAGGCAGATTGGCAAATAAGTTCGGGCTAAGCGTGAACGAACTTGCTAAACTCAATCAAATGTCACCCACTGCGAATGTGATTATTGGAGATGTGCTGGTTGTGCCAGCCAATAATAACCGTAGCCTATAGACTGATTGAGTCCTATTGATAATGAAGTACTTATGCCAGGGAACAGGCAACGTGCAGCAGGCTAAGCCTGCTGCACAGTTTGCCCGCACGCATGATTTAAGCATGCGTTTTTTATTGGGGAATAGCTTTGCGGCCTGTACGGCGCTAATGTGCAGTAGCGTGGTAAGCGCTGCACCGGTAACGCAAAATTATATTAGTACGCATGCCACGCCGCTGTACCAGAATGCCCCCTACATGCCCTATGCCAACCCCAATGCACCCAAGGGTGGGGTATTGTCACAATCGTCGATTGGCACATTTGATAACTTTCAAACCTTAAATGGCAAGGGCACCGCAGTGGATGGTGCGGGTTATCTGTATGATTCCCTGATGCAGCGTTCACTGAATGAACCTGCGGTGAACTATCCCTTGCTGGCAACCAGTATCACGCTTGACCCGGCTGATATGTCCTATGTGATTTTTCACCTGAACCCTAAAGCACGTTTTAGCAATGGTGCGCCGGTTACTGCAGAGGATGTGGTATTCAGCTTTAATGCCATTCTGGATAAAGGCGCCCCCGGCTTAAAAATTTACTTGTCCGATATTAAGAAAGTGACGGCACTTAACCCGCTGGACGTGCGTTTTGACTATAAAAGCAAGGACAATGCAGAAATTACCTCCATTGTGGCGGAGGTGCCGATTTATTCCAAAAAGGATTTTGTGGGCAAGGATTACGCACGGATAATGGCAAGCCCGCCACTGGGTAGCGGGCCGTATGTGCTGGACAAGGTTGATCCGGGGCGGGCCATTACCTATAAGCGCAACCCCAATTACTGGGGTAAGGATGTAGCGGTAAACCGTGGTAAATATAATTTTGACAGCATTAAATACGTGTATTACCGCAATCTGGATATTGCTTTTGAAGGCTTTAAGGCAGGGCAGTTTCTTTACCAGATAGAATATAAGGCCCGTACATGGTCTTTGCAGTATAACTTTCCGGCAGTAAAGCAGGGCATAGTAAAGAAGCAGGTATTAAAAACCGAAAACCCGGTGCAGATACAAACGTTTGTATTCAATATGCGGCGTCCGGTGTTTCAGGATATCCGCTTCCGGCAGGCTTTAACTTATGCCTATGATTTTGAATGGCTGAATAAGGTACAGTTTTTTGGTTTGTATGAACGTTTGCAAAGCTTCTTTTATGGCAGCGAACTGGCAGCCACCGGCAAGCCTTCCGAAGCCGAGCTAAAAATTCTAAACCCCCTGTTAGGCAAACTGAGTCCGCTTGAGCGCCAAGGCGTGCTGGCCGACTGGAAGTATTCGGTGAGTGATGCCGGTGGCTTTAACCGCAATAACCTGCTGGTTGCCCGGCAGATTTTAAAGGATGCAGGCTATAAGCATAATGCCGGGGGTTTGCTGCTGGATAAGCAGGGTAAGCCGATTACGCTTGAGTTCACCATTCATCAGGATAACCTGACCCGCAGCATATTGCCCTTTATTCGTAACCTGAAGCGCTTAGGCGTAACGGTAGATTTAAGGGTAGTGGATGTACCGCAATATATTGAGCGGGTACGCAAGTTTGACTACGACATGATTACGCAGGGCTACCCGCAATCTATTTCGCCCGGTAATGAGCAAATGCAGTTCTGGTCCAGTGCTTCGGCGGATCAGGAAGGCAATTATAATTTTGCCGGAATTAAAAACCCGGTGGTTGATCAACTGGTGGCGGACCTGATCCGGGCGCCAGATCGTACGGCGCTGGTGACCTATACCCGTGCGCTCGACCGCGTGCTGCGTGCTGGCTACTATGTATTGCCAACTTACAGCAAGGTAGGGGATTTTGTGGCAACCTGGGATATATATGACCAGCCTGCACAGCCTGCCCGCTATGATAAGGGCGTGGATTACTGGTGGGTGAACCCGCAAAAGGCGGCGCGTGTTTACAGTTATCTGTCACGCGCGGAACAACAAAAGTAAGTGTTTAAGCTTGCATAAAAGGAAATTTACAAGATGTCGGCTTATATTGTTAAACGCTTATTGCTGATCATTCCAACCCTGTTTTTAATTTTACTGATCAATTTTGCGATTGTGCAGATTGCCCCGGGTGGCCCGGTGGAAATGGCGATTGAGCAGGCCAGGCAAATGCAGGGCATTGGTGGTCAGGGTGGGGAAACCGGTGCCAGCAGTGCGCATGGCGCAGTGCAGTATCAGGGTGCGCGTGGTTTGACGCCGGAAATGATTGAGCAGATTAAACAGCAGTATGGTTTTGATAAGTCAGCACCGGAGCGCTTCTGGCTGATGCTGAAAGGTTACCTGACCCTGGATTTTGGCACTAGTTTTTTTAAGGACAAGCCGGTGACTACCCTGTTATGGGAAAAAATGCCGGTCACTATTTCTTTAGGTTTGTGGAGTACCCTGCTGATTTACGCGGTTTCTATCCCACTTGGTATCCGTAAAGCGCGGGAGCATGGGCTATTTTTTGATAAAAGCTCCTCTTTATTACTGGCTATAGGTTATGCGGTGCCAACCTTTGTATTTGGCATTTTATTGCTGGTGTTTTTTGCCGGTGGCAGCTACTGGCAGTGGTTCCCCTTACAGGGACTGGTATCTGAAGGTTTTGCGCAGATGTCCTGGCCGGAAAAAATAAAAGACTATTTCTGGCATATTGTGCTGCCGTTAACTGCCACTACGCTGGGTGGCTTTGCTACGCTGACCTACCTGACCAAATATTCTTTTATGGAAGAGTTAAGCAAGCAGTATGTACTGGCTGCACGCTCCAAAGGCTTAACCGAAAATAAAGTGTTATACGGTCATGTGTTCCGTAATGCCATGCTGATTGTGATTGCCGGTTTGCCAGAAGCGCTGATTGGTATTTTCCTGACCGGCAACCTGTTTATCGAAATTATTTTTAACCTGGACGGCATTGGCTTATTAGGTTTTGAGGCGATTGTGCAGCGCGATTATCCGGTTATTTTTGGCACCCTATTTATTTTTACCCTGCTTGGTTTGCTGTTACGTTTGATTAGTGACGTGATGTATCAGGTGGTTGACCCTCGTATCAGCTTTGATAGCCGGGGAGCGAACCAATGAGTCCGATTCTTGCGGCGCGTATTCGCCGTTTTAAAAGCAACAGTCTGGGCTATTACTCCTTCTGGCTATTTATCATTATTTTTGTGCTGTCATTAGGGGCTAACCTGATTGCCAATGACAAGCCGTTGCTGGTGGGCTATCAGGGCAGTCTGTATGTGCCGGTGTTG
>JASLIR010000063.1 GCA_030152125.1 Alkanindiges sp. | reverse complement strand
GCGCGGGTCAAGAATCGCCGCATTTGGCATCAGGAAGTAAGAGGTAAACGGCAGTTTAACGTTTTTCTCGGTATCAGAAATGACCGCGACCATGGTTACTTCGGAACCTGTGCCGGCAGTGGTTGGCACCACATAAAATGGCTTTAATGGTTTTGGCAGGTTATGTGCACCGGAGTACTTCAGCAGGTCGTCACCACCTTCAGATACCAGAATGTTTACGCCTTTACTGGTGTCAATTACCGAACCGCCACCAATGGCAATAATGGCATCGCAGTTATTCTGGCGATACAGCTCTGCAGCCTTGCGTACGGTTTGCAGGCTGCTATCCGGTGGTACATCATCAAAAATCACTGCAATAGCGGTTTCTGCGCTGGCAAATGCCTGTTCAACCGGTTCCAGCAGATTGTTGCTGCGCACACCTTTGTCGGTGATGATCATAGGGCGCTTGGCGCCTAAGGTTGCCAGTTCGAAAGGAATATGTTCCAGTGCAGCATTACCTGCAATCACTTTAACGGGGCAGAAAAATTCGTAATATGATTTTGCCATGATGCTTAATTCCTAGCGATGAACGATTGGGCAACTTTTAAATAGATTTTGCTGGCGGTAGTCAGCTTTTCACCTAAACCAAGTGAGTCTGGATACTGCTTAACGGCAAAGTTGGCAACAACCTTGGGTAGAATCAGCGCTTCCATTTTATTCAGGCAGCGTACCAGGCGTATGGCATAAGACACATCACCATCGGCAACCATGCGGTCATTGGCAAAGGCACGGGCCGTACCTTCCTGAAAGGAAAATACCAGGAAAGCATGGCTCATGTGTTTAAACCTGACAATCAGGTCAGCTTTGCCCTCAAAATCTTTTAACAGCTTTAAAGAACCATCCGGCTGTGCCTGCGCGCTAAAGCTCGGGCCATTGGGGAAAACGGTCATTTGCAGCACAAAGCCTGCAGGGAAACCTTTGGTTTCGTTGTGAATTTCTGGATCGATAGCGCTGGCAGATGTTAAACCGCGACCAATGATTTCCATCATGAGTGCGACATAGGCGCGTTGCGCTTTGGGGATGAGTTTATTGGTCGGGTTCACAACTCGCTCTCTAAGGTCATGTGTTGCACAGAGGGTTTAGAGTAAATACTCTAATTGATGGCAAAGATACCAGATAATTTAAACAAGTTCAGTATCTATCGTGGAAAAGATATGCTGTTTTTCGATTATTTGTCGGATTTTTTGGCAAAGTGCGGCAAAATCAGGGTGAGGATTGAGCAGGTCCGACAAACGCAGCATTTCCAGGCCCGCATAACCACAGGGGTTAATACGCTGAAAACCATCCAGGCTGCAATCAATATTGAGTGACAGGCCATGATAACTACAGCCTTTACGGATTTTAAAACCCAGGGAACCGATTTTGCGCTGGTCGATATACACACCAGGCGCATCCGGTTTGGTATAAGCCTCCAGCCCGTATTCAGCCAGCAGGCTAATCAGCAATTGTTCGGTAAAATTAACCAGATCGCGTACATGCCATTTGAGGCGGTTTAAATCAAACAGCAGATAGCCCACCAGTTGCCCCGGCCCATGCCAGGTCACCTGACCACCACGGTCTGTCTGTACCACGGGCAGGTCATCAGATTGCAGCAGGATATGTTCCGGCTTGCCAGCCTGGCCCTGGGTTAACACATCATGATGCTGCAATAGCCACAATTCGTCCGGTTGCTGCTTATTCCGGCTATCGGTAAAACTGCGCATGGCAGTAAAGCGCTCCTGATAGTCCTGAGGGTTTGTAAATTGTCTGATGATTAAGGCAGGTGGTGTGTGCATGCTCATATCCTTATCAATATTCATTTAAAACCCAGCCACTCATAAAAGCAAAATATTCACGCAGCCATGCATTGTAGCGAATAGACAGTGGTGTGGGGGCTGCCACCATCACAGGCTGCGCATAGCCTTCCTTGCGGGCAATGGCGGCAGCGCGCAGGGTATGAAAATCACTGGTGACAATCATTACTGGCTGGCTGATATCAATATGCCGTTGTTGGAGCAGGGTTTTACTGTGCTGCAAGTTTAACTGGGTACTGGTACTACGGTTTTCCAGCAGCATCTTTTCTGCCGGGATGCGGTAATGCGATTGCAGATAGCGCGCCATAATCGCCGCTTCACTTTCCTGCTCACCAAAATCCACCCCACCACTTAATACCATCATCGCTTCGGGATGCTTTGTGGCTACAATGGCCGCACTATCCAGCCGCTTGGCAAGGGCAGGAGATGGTTGTCCATGTTTGGTACCGCTACCCAGCACAATAATGGCTTCAACTTTGCTGGCAGCGGTTTGATGCTGGATATTGTGATTGAGGACCGCAGCAAAAATAATAAAGCTCAGCAACCAGATAACAAATACTGTTCCTACCACATAGCTGTATTTTTTTAGTCGTGGTTTTTGCTGTAATTGCCGCTTAAACCATGCATAAAAAATGGCATAGCTACTAAAGATCAGGCCAACCACTACAGGAATGACAATACCAAGGTGAATTTTACCACTCAGCAGTAAAATCAGCCCATCCAGAAACAGCACAAGTCCTACAACTAATAGAACTGAACGATAAAGCACATTGGTTGCAGTGGTTGTTTTTACAAGAGGCGTTCTTTGAGGAGACAAGGCAGGCATCTTTTTTATTCAGTGTG
>JASLIR010000484.1 GCA_030152125.1 Alkanindiges sp. | reverse complement strand
GCATTCATCACCAGGAAGGGTTTAAACTGACACCAAAATACGTGATTATTGCACCTGGGCCTGTGGGCCAATCGCTTTACCGTTAACCACCGGCTGACCATCTTTAAAGCTGAAAATGGTCTGGTAACCATCAGCCGTTTTGCTGACAAAGCCCTGCTGGATACCACCCTGCATGAGCATCTGAATGGCCTGCTGTGTTTCTGCGGGGCTACTGGCTGGCTGGCCTTTTAACTGGTTGGCCTGATTAAACACACCTATCAGTAATTTATCGGAAACCTGCAGCAAAGCATTGGCATTCACCTTGGTGATCAGCGTTTGCGGCGCCTGCAGGTCAGCATCACTTAAAGCAGGTATCACAACTGCACCATTGGCTTTGGCATGTCCATCAAACAGACTTAAATCCGCACTCTCAAGCTTTAAGTTAAAGCCATTTTTAAGCACCGGCTTTAACGCATTCACCAATAGGTCGGGTGCCGGGTTACATTGCTTCTGCAACTTGGCAAATGCCTTGTAGGCATCAGCCGCAGCAGAAGCCTTGATATTATTCAGGCTAAATTTGGATTTAAAATCGCCAATCGCCTTTTTATTCAGTTCGATTTTATCAACCTTGTATTCAGCCTGCAGGTTGAGCAAATCATTTTTGGTATTACTTTCACTACCAAAATGCAGCGACTTTAAGCCCCAGGCTTGCCCCCCGGTATTTAATAGCAGGCTACCGGCTTTAAAGCTGGCAGTGCCATCGGAAAATGGCAAGTTATAGTCCGCCTGGGAAATTTTGTACTGTACTTTTTCCAGGGCAAATTCATTAGTAACCGACCCTACATTCTGCACAGTCAGTTTTGGCGCTTCAAAATCCAGCTCAAGCTTTTTCTGGTTGGCAATGCTCAAATCGGCATTCAGGCCTGCCCAACTGAGCTTAATCGCCTCATTGGCCCACTCTATTGCCGGACTGCTGAACGTAGACGAGACATTGCCCAGAAAATTAACCCGGGAATGAATCTTTAAGGGTTCTTTATTGCCAAACACTTCTTTTAAGGTGCTTTGCAGCGCATCCGGCCAGATAATATGGGTATCAATACTGGCCCAGCCCAGGGATGGAATAAAACCCTGCTGTACATTGTCATAGCCTGTCAGCACAAAATTACTGTCCGGCTGGCAAGGGTCTAACGCCACAATGGCTTCCCAGTTCACCTTACTGCTTAAAAAGCCACGCTCATAAGAGGTAATTTTAAAGGAAACCGGGCTAATCGAGCTTTTATTAGCCTCCGCAAAAGTTTCCTTGTAAAAGTGCTCCACCTTCTGGCCGCTATACCAGGTCGTTCCGGCCCATGCACCACTTAACAGCACCACGGCGGCCAAACCACCTGCTACCACTTTTTTACTCATCGTTCCAAAGTTCCATTGCTTTTCGTTATGCCATGATCATACCTAAGCCTGCTATAAAAAATCCATGCAGATGTAACAAGATTCTATGCATTATTAAGCAGAAGCTATTACTAAATAATGGTTTATCCGCAGCTATTTATAAACGCTTGCCAGCCTGCTGCTGTATATAGTCCTGTTTTACCATGGCAATCATGGCATGTGCCGCCACGCCTAAAGGATGCTGCGATGACCACACCAGGTCCACACATAGGGGGAAAGAATTATTAAAGTTATCCGGCTGCAAGGCGAACAGGCGCTGCTGCTCAATATAAGGCTGTACAAGTGTCCACGGTAAAATAGCCCAGCCCACTCCTTTTAGCACCAAATTCAAGGCAGCAATATGGCTATCCGTCCTCCAGAACAGGGATGACATTAACAGGCGTGGCCTTAAATGCGGCTGCTCACGGCTGGCCACCACAATCTGCCGGGTTTGCATTAAATCCTGTAGCTGAATATCACGCTCAGCCTGTACCAATGGGTGAGCTTTTACTGCTACCGCAATCAGTTGCTCACTCAGCACTTCCTGAAAGTTTTCCCCGCCATCATATTCGGCCCGCTCATACAGCAGGGCCAGTTGTACCCGCCCTTCATGCAACATTGCCACGGCATCCTCATGCGGAGCCGTTACAATCTCTACCTCCAGGGTGGGGTACTGTACAGCCAGTTGTGCCAAATAGTCGGCCCAGTGAATACTCAGCAACTCCGGCTCTATGGCAATGCTCAGCTTGCTTTCCAGCCCGAGTGACATCGCCAGTGCCTGTGCCTCCCATTGCTGCATATGCTGTACCAGTGCTTTTGCCTGTACTGCCAGTGTCAATGCCTGTGCGGTCGGTACCGGTTCACGCCCCACACGCTCAAACAGCTGTATGTTCAGCTCGGCCTCCAGGTTGGCAATCGCCATACTTACGGCAGAAGGGGCTCGCCCCAGCGCACGTGCCGCCGCTGAAAATGATCCCTTGTCCAGCACCATCAGCAACAGGCTGAGTTGTTCCTTATTAATATTCATGGGCAGCGACCTATCAGTAAAACTGAAAGATTCTAACTTTTAACATCAGAATATAAGACATAAAATGCATCCATTCAAGCAACACTGCAAGATAATGGAGAATGATCATGCAAGGTACCAAGCGTCGTGTGGTACATGCTCTTTCTTATGAGCTGATTCTGCTGAGCATGTTTGCACCAGCCACAGCCCTTATTTTTCATAAAAACATGCTGGAGTCTGCCGCATTGGGCATTACGCTGTCTGTACTGGCGCTCATCTGGAACGTAGTTTACAACTACGGCTTTGAGCACTGGGAGCGTTATAAAGGCTATAAGAAGCGTGAGCTTAAGCAGCGTGTGTTACATGCGGTCGGCTTTGAAGGTGGCTTTATGATTGTTACTGTGCCCGTGATTGCATGGTTCCTGCAATTAAGCCTATGGCAGGCGGTACTGATTGATATTGGCTTTGCCGTGATGGTGATGATTTATACTTTTATCTTCCAGCTGGCATTTGACAAACTGTTTGGAGAACCACAGCTGGCTTAAGGACTATCGCTGTACCTTGCGCTGCGAGCAAAGCAATGCTTTGCTCTTGCTCACGGTACAAAAAACAGGAAAAGGCCAACCATCAGCCCCAGGCTTAACATGACTAGGCGCAAGTTAAGCACGACCCGGAAACGCACACTAAAAAACAGGATAAACCCAAAAATAGACAAGGCCAGAATGACAATGGCAGAGATATCAATCAGCCATTTCCATGCCGTACCACTGTTTTTACCACGGTGTAAATCCTGAATCATCCGTGAAAAATGCGCATCGGTATTGCTCACCTCGGTACGCCCGCTGCTTAAATCAATGCTCACATCGCTGGCACCACCTACCCCTTCAAAATGCAACAGCATTTCCGGCTCTACCAGGTCACTTTGCTTCAACTCACCATGCAGGCGGATTTTTTTAGCCACCAGTGCAGCCAGGGCCTGCTCGGGCTGCTTTTGTTGCTGCGCCTGCTGAATAGCGGATACAGGCAGGCTAATAATAGAGTCTGTGGGCTCTGCACGGCCACTGCCAAACCATTCAGGATGGTTTAGCAACAGGCCGGTAGTTGCAAAAAATATTAACGCCAGAAAAGCAAAGGCCGACAAGTAGGCATGCAGCATGCGTGCCTGACGGTACAGCGCCAACTTATAGGCAGCACTTGCTTTGGGAGATATGGAAGGTTCTATAGACATATATTTTACATGTTGACACAAGCTGCCCGGACAGGCAGCCTGTTAATAAAAGACAATACCCGAATAATGGCTAGATGGCCTTTTTACCAAAGCGCAGCTTAAGCTTGCCCAGTTCACCCTTGGCATTGATGGTATTGTCAAAACCCTTGGCACCCAGCTCAATATCAACACTGGCATAATCATGCCCGCCAAATTCACGGGTAGCCTCATAATGCAGTATATATTTCCCTTGTGGCACTTTTTTACCCTGTTCATCCAGCCCATCCCACGCAACCTGATAATGACCGGGCTTACGTGAAGGTTTGGCTTTGCTGTCAATTTCCTGCTCGCTTAAACGGCGGCCATAACGCTTCCACCACACAAAATTGGAATTAACCCACTTTGCATCCTTGCCCAGTAGCAGCAGGTGCTTCACCAGGTTGCGGTTTTCATCGGTAATCCAGATTGATACATATGGTGCACGGTACTGGGTTGAATCAATTTTAGGGATATCAAAATCAATATTCAGCGCAAAATCACCTGGCCAGGCATTATCGGCCTGCGTCGAGGCGCCACTGGCAACCGTCCGCAACTGCGGTGCCTGGGTAGCTGCCAGCATGGCCTGCCAGCCATTACTGGATAACTGCTCGCCACTGGCTGTGGTCAGCATGGCTTCCACCTCAGGCATGCGGTTAATTAATGCCATTGCATCTTGCGGCTGCATCACGCTGATGGCAGTCGCCAACAAGTCAGCCGTTGCCGCACTTGGCGCAACCACAGTGCTATTACGAACCAGGCTAATGGCATTTCCATCCTGTGGAGACAGCGTATGGGTATAAGCCGTACCAGCAACATGAACATCCCGGGCACCACTGCCACTATGTGCCACTGCCTGATTATTCAGGCACAGGATCTGCCGGGCGGCGCTATTGTCCGCGCGATCACCTGCATGCACACCAATATTCCAGCCGCTGGCACGTGGGGCGGTACCAAAACAGCGCAGATCGCCACCAATATCCAGCATTAAACCCTTCAGGGAAGATTCAGCACGGCTGGCGGCCTGCATGGCGGCATCAATAATATAGCCTTTAGCAACGGCATCCACCGCAAACTGAACGTTTTCCGGGCGCACAATACGGCGTGTGGCCACATCAAGCTGTACATTGGCCTGTTCTGCCTGCTGTGCCAGCTGTTGCAGTTTTTTAGCTTCAGGTAACTGTTGCTGGATACTGGCCTGTTGCCATTGGTTCACTAACTGCCCCAAACGCGGGCTAAATGCATTACTGGTTATTTCACGCCCATGCTCAGCCAGTTGAATCACCTGAAATAAATCTGCAGAAACCAGCATTTCCGGGCGCTGGTTCAACTGGCTGATTTCACTGTCACTACGCCAGGTACTTAAAATAGCATCCAGTCGCTTGATTTCTGCCTGTACCGCCAGCAAAGCCCTATCGGCAACTGCCTGGCTGGGTGCCATTGCTACCATATCCAGTGAAGTGCCCAGCACATGGTCCAGATGAAAATGATAGCTTTGTAATACCGACTGCTGCGTGTCCGTTTGCTGTGTGCCCGTTTGCTGCGCAGAAGATGCAGGTGTTGCATGAATTGCCTGTAAGGGTAATACCGTGCTCACCGCCAGCAGTGCCCGGCTCAGGCTGGAAAGATTAAAATGTGATTTAAGCAATTGTAAAGTTGACGCTGGTAGTAGTGCAAACATCAGCAAGTTTCCTGACTATAAGGCGCGAAGTAATTACAAAGATGATAAGATTTTATTGTATGATATTGCAAACGATTCTTATTTGTAATTTTGTGCGATTGTACAATGCGCAACATGTAATGCCTTCTTATTTTTGATATTTATGGAGAAATATATGCTATTCCGTCAAATTGCGCTGGCAAGCGTGATAAGCCTGCTCAGTGCAACAGCCATGGCACATACCCAATATGTAGTACCTTTTAATTTTGCCACGGAAAAGGACGTAGCAACGCTGCAGGCTGCTGCTGCGGAAGATTTCTTTATACCAGACCACCCCCTTAAAACGGATTTTCAGCTGACATCACCAGATGGTAAAACCAGCAAAATCGACACAGTGACCGTATTCAAGGAAGTAACCATTATAGAAGCCAGCACACCAGACAAAGGCACCTATAAAATTGCCACCAGTAGCGAACGCGTGGGCAAACAGGCACTGGTAGATGGCAAATGGCTGGCTGTACGTGCAGCTACCCCCGCACCTGCCGTGCCAGTTGCCAATACCAGTAATCCGCCAGCGGTACCAGCGCCAGCCGCTGCACGCCGCTTCATTACTGAAGCAGAGGTAAAACCGGGCACGGAAGTACTTGAAACCCGTAGTAGCTCTCAGGCAGTAACGTATGTCAGCAAAGGCGCACCAAATAATGTGGTGCTAAAAACGACAGGTAAAGGACTGGAACTGGACTTTAAAACCCATCCAAATGATATTTATCTGGATCAAGGCCTAAGCTTTGTGGTGTTACTGGATGGCAAACCCGCTGCGGATGCGACCTTTAGCCTGCATCGCGCCGGGGTTAAAGGAGAAAGCAAACCGGTAAAAAGTGATAGCAAGGGTTTGGTAAATATCAAATTTGAACAAGCAGGTGGCTATTTACTGGAAGGCAGTTACCCTAACGCACCCACTGATCCTGCTGCAAAACCATTAACCCAGCGTTATAACTACACCTTATCGTTAGAAGTGTCCCAATAAAAGCACTCTTAGCATAAAAAAAGCTGCCTTATCAACGTAATAAGGCAGCTTATATTGCTAAAATTATTACGTTTTGCAACTGGAGGCAGGCTAGTTAATAGAATATAATCATTTAATTATACATTCTATTAAATGCACTCTGTAGCCACTAGCCTACTGCAGGCCAGCGCCCTTTTCGCATTGATCTTTCGTTGCGGCGCTAGTGTTGGCAGTATCTGCCTCATAAGTTAAGGCACTATTTACCTGTAGCATCGCAGTCACTATACAAGTGCCATCATCATATGTCACTTCTGCATTCTGATTATGTACTATAGGATTTGGACTGGAAGTCAGATAATTATTTGGATTAGCAATGTGGTTATTTAGTTGAGTACAAGCCATATCATCATAGACACAGGTTTGCATCATAATGACCAAATTACTTACACCCTTCATCGCTGCAGCTCCATGAGAAGTTGCCACGTACTCCCGATACGCTGGAATTGCCACAGCTGCCAATATCCCAATAATAGCTACAACAATCATCAACTCTATTAACGTAAAACCCCGTTGCATGACCATCATCCTTAAAATATACTTATTGACAATGTTAATTCAAAAAACATGCCAAAAAATAAAATAAATGAAATCAATTATTTATATACATTAAAATTACTATCAAAAAGAAAATATGTCACTAATGATAATTTTTTGTTATATAGAACTAGACTGTGTCATATATTTTAGATGGCCCATACCCCATGTGCTCGTGCTAAGCATGAAGCCGTATAAAGTTACCCTGTTACCCATCGTATTATAAAAAGTCATTCTTTTTCAGAAAACACCCCGTGAAAGTACTATGAGATAGCTCTAATTAAGCCAACAGCTCTCAATCATTTTAAATATTAATCCAGACCTGTTTATTTCTTTGTAGTTTACTTATTTATTATCTGATAGCCCATTTGAACCCCATAATAAAAAAATCCCGGCAAAGCCGGGATTTTTTTATTAGTAAAGCGGGCTATTACAGACCAGCACCTTTATCACACTGGTCCTGAGTAGCTTTAGCAGCAGTACCAGGAGCAATAAGATACGATGTTACACCATCAGCAGTAATATCTACAGTTAACTTACAACCTTCGTTTTCCCAAACCAGTTTTGCAAGAGTTGCATAAGCAGGAGCAGCAGTTGTGCCACTTACAAACTTGGTTTGACCAGCAATTTCGTTATCAATGGTGTCACAGCCGATATTTGTTTCAATACAGGCGCGAGTCTTGCTTACATAAGCAGAAACACCACCCATCGCTTGCGCACCGTAAGAAGTAGCTACGTATTCACGGTAAGCAGGAATTGCTACAGCAGCCAAAATACCAATAATCGCAACAACGATCATCAATTCAATCAGCGTAAAACCCTTTTGTGCATTCATTTAAATTCTCCTGGGAATTTTTTAAAACTTTCAAATTAACTAACTGGTCTTGCATTACAGCTAGTTGCTGATGTTTATAGTGCATCTTGCATGCCAACACAATAGTGACCTCCATATAAAACAAAATTGCCAGCAAAAATAATTAATTATTGTGAAGTTGCTCGCAAAATACGTTTTTTCTGTTAAAAAACAAAATAGTAAAAAAATGACGTTTTTTGTCATAAAACAGGCTAGTTAATAAACAAAATTCCTTTTTTTGCTAAAGATTACAATTTTTGTCATAAGCAGCCTTGGCGGCTCATAAAAAAATTGCACCATCGGGTAGTTCATTTCCTGCATCGTTTACTTTATTTAAATAAAACTGCTGCAGGGTATTTCCCATGTAGTGCACCGCATGCGTTACCGCCTCCACATAATGGTCTTTTGCCAGTATCTGGGTGACTTGCTCACATAACAGCTGCCAGTGCGCCTCACCTACAAACTGGTGAATACCACGGTCAGCCAGCACTTCCACACGGCGCTCACACAGGTTGATATACAACAATATTCCGGAGTTATAAGCAGTATCCCATACACCATAGGTAGCAAATAATTGCTGTGCCCTGGTTTTAGTGGAGACACGCCAAGCCATATTCAAGGGCAAATGCCCCTCAATAATCACCTGTATTTCCCCGGCATGCCCCTGCTCGGCCGTGCTCACGGCCTGCTGGATCTGCTGCCGTGCAGCCTGATTAAAATAATGCCGGGTACGCCACGGCATATAAAGAAAATGCCGCAACCAGCGTAACAGGCTGCCGGAACCTGCTACCGGGTCTGGCAAGGCATGACTACTGATAACATCCTGCGGGTCAATTACCATGATCCTGAAGCGCCTCCACCGCCAAAACTGCCACCACCGCCACGGTATCCACCACCGGAGCCGCCAAATCCACCACCGCCTCGCCCACCGGACTGTAAAACGCCCTGCAAAATCAGCTGGGCCAGCGAAGTAATGAGTAAGAAAAATACCACGCCACCAAGCAATAAGCTGGCAAACAGGCCCAAACCGGAGATCATGCCCCATACCACACCACCTACCCCGGCAATACTGGCACTTAAGGGCCTGCCCAGCAGCATGGCGGCAAAAATACCCAGCACACTCAATACAAGCAAGGCAATAACCCCGCGCTGCATGGCTGCTGCCTGTTTTTCACTGTCGGCCTGCTGTTGCCTTAACTGCT
>JASLIR010000481.1 GCA_030152125.1 Alkanindiges sp. | reverse complement strand
CTCCCACACGCCACGCTGCCCTGCTTTTGGCTCCGGCACCCGGCCCAGTTTTAGCCATGGCATATGCTCACCATGAAAATCACTCGCTACTGATACCGCCAGGTCATGCTGCGTGACCAGATAATCAATCATGGCGCGCGTGGCCGGTGGTTCATTGGCGGGTGGCAACTCAATGGCATCCCCCCCCAGCGACTTAAACAGCCCCACCAGATAGCGTAAATGCGTGGCAGAAATATCGTATTTGGTAGGGTGCGCCAGTACAGCCTGCGCACCACTGGCATGAATCACCTGAATCACTTGCGGCAACTCTGCCCAGGACAAGGGCACAAACGCCGGCTTGCCTTCTTTTAGATAACGGTCAAAGGCCTGCTGCAATTTACCTACCTTATTTTTTTGCAATAACCAGTTGGCAATGTGCGCCCGGGTTACGCCTTCGGCCCGACCATCCGCAGAGGCCAGCACCTCCGGCCAAGGGTCAGTTTTCAGCAGCTTTTCCAGCTTGATACAAATCTGTTGCGCCCGCGCTGCCCTTACCTGCTGCTGTGCTGCCAGAAACTCCTGTAAGGGCGCCATATTTTTCGGCGCCAGTGCCACAATATGCACCCCTATCGGTTTTTGTTTATTGGGGCGATACCACTGGCTGGAAATCTCGGTTCCATCTATAAGCTGAATATCCAGTTCCTGTGCTGCCTGCCTTGCTTCTGGCAAGCCATCCAGTGAATCGTGGTCTGTCAATGCAAGCATGGATACATTGTGAGCTTTTGCCAGCGCCAATAGTGACGCCGGTGACAAAGTTCCATCAGAAAAATGGCTATGGGTATGTAAATCCATGCACTGCATCTTTTATACTTCACGCATATTTTTTAGCTAATCCGACATCTTAACATGAAAGCCCTCTTGGAATTTATTCCCATCATTCTGTTCCTGGTCTTAATCAATAAGCGGGATGTCTGGGTAGCCACACAGGCCCTGATGATTTCAACAGTCATTGTGCATTTTATATTCTTTATCCTGCAAAAATATAAGCTGACAAAACTACAGTGGTTTGTGTTGTTTGCTACTCTTGCCTTTGGTAGTGTTACCCTGTTACTACACGATGATTTCTGGATCAGGCTCAAAGCACCAATCATCTATCTGGTAACTGCGCTGGTATTTTTGCTAAGTCCGCTGGTGCTGAAAAATAACGAGCCTCTGGTTAAAAAGGCCTTTGAAAGTGCTTTTGAACTAAGCCCTAGAGGATGGATCAAATTAAATATAGTCTGGGTAATATTTTTTGTGTTACTGGCTGGCTTAAACCTGTATTTTGCAGTGTATCTGCATGCTGACTACTGGGCCAACATTAAACTTGTCAGTATTATTCTCTCGACAGTTTTTATTGTGGTGAATTTTATCCTGCTACGCAAACACCTTAAACATCCAGAAGCCTAACCAGAAATATTCGCCAGGAAATTAGCCGAGAAACCATATGCCTTTATTTGCCGTAAGCTGTACCGATGCACCCAACAGCCTGGACAAGCGCCTGGAACTACGTCCAAAACATCTGGAGCGCTTAAAAGCCCTGCATGCTGAAGGACGCGTGGTGCTTGCTGGTCCATGTCCAAAAAATGCTGATGAGCTATCCCAGGGCTTTCATGGCAGCCTGCTGGTACTGGATTTCCCGGACCGCGCAGCACTGGATGTGTGGCTGGCAGCAGAACCCTTTGTGCTGGAAGGCGTGTATGCCAGTGTCGATGTAAAGCCCTTTATTAAGGCGCCTTTATAATCATGCGCTGGTCACCTTCCCAATCGGCCCTTTCTGCACTGGTCAGCAGTGTAACCTTTAGCTTATTGCTGGCCGTAAATAGCGCCAGTATGGCCGAACCGTTACCTGCAACTGGTACAGCTGTAACCGCGCCTGCAGCCAGTACAAACACCGCCAAGCCTGCTACGGCCCCAGCCACTGCTGCTGCACCTGCAGCAGGTACAGCAGGCAAAACGGCCGCCCTGGACCCTAAAACAGGCAAGCCGGTTGCACCTACGGCCCAGCAATACCAGCAGGAAATTAAAAAAGGTACTGTCCGTATTCAGCAACTGGAACAGGCCAATCAGGATGCCCTGGCGCGTAATCAGGAATTACAGCTGGGCAATGACAACCTGACCGTACAGGTTCAGGTACTGCAAAGCGAGCGCAGCGCACAAATGTTCCTGTATGGCGCAGCTACTCTGGGTGTGGGCACCATCATCGGCTTTATCCTGTGCAATTATATGCTGGGTAAGCGTAACCGCCGCTGGTAAAACCGCCGTGCCTGAAACGCTAAGTTTCAGACAAGCTCATTGCCCTGCAATGGGCTTTGTTTTTTGTGCCGACTTGATAGTTTTTAACGGATGTAAGCCTGCATGACCACCATTCAAAACGCCGCACTGGACTGGATTGAACAGGATGGTGTGGATATTCCCGTATCCCGGCAGTTTGGCGATGTGTATTTTTCCCGTGCCAATGGGCTGGCCGAAACCCGGCATGTATTCTTACAGGGTAATGATTTAGCGGAACGCTTAAGCCAGCTAAAGCCTTTGCAGTATTTTTGTGTGGGCGAAACCGGTTTTGGCACCGGGCTGAATGTGCTGGCCTTGTGGCAACTATGGAACCAGTGCAAACCGGATAACCATAGCCGCCTGCATCTGGTCACGGTAGAAAAATATCCCTTAAGCCGCAAAGATTTACAACGCGCCCTGAAGGCATGGCCGGAGCTAGCCGAGCTATCAGCGCAGCTGATTGCACAATACCCGCCTGCAATTGCCGGTTGCCACCGTCTGATATTTGCCCAAGACCGTTTTTCCTTTGACCTGTGGCTGGGCGATGCAGCGGACTGCCTGCCTAAAATCCAGACGCAGCACCCAGTGGATGCCTGGTTTCTGGATGGCTTTGCGCCAAAATGCAACCCGGAGTTATGGCAGGACAATATTTTAAGTCACATTATCCGCCTGTCCGGCGTGGGTACCAGCTTTGCCTCGTTTAGTGTGGCAGGCATTGTTAAAAGCGGTTTAAGGGCGCACGGCATACAAGTCAGACGTCCCAAGGGCTTTGGTGCCAAGCGTGAAATGCTAAAAGCCGTGTGGCCTGCGCCTACGGATACTGAAGGTGCTGCTATCAAAACCAGCCCCCCACCGGCAACCGTTGCCATTATTGGCGCCGGCATTGCCGGTTTAAGCCTGGCACACGTACTGGCTAATCGCGGTATACAGGTGACATTGCTGGACAGAACAGCGCCACTGGCTGGTGCTTCCGGCAACCCGCGTGCCCTGCTGGCCCCCAAGCTGGTAAATGCCGATAAAATTGCCGATAGCATGATGAACAGCGGTGCGATGCTCAGTTACCGCTACTGGAAGCAGTACACCAGCATTTTACAGCCTTGTCCGGTGCTGATATTGCAGGATGAAGATGCTGAATTGGCCAAGGCAGCCGACACACTGGCACATTATCCTGCTGACTTTTTAAGCCTGCTTGATCAGGAACAGGCCTCTACCCTGGCAAATACCCCATTGCAGCAAGCGGCGGCCTTACTGGAACAGACTGGTTTAATCGATACACAGGCACTGGCCAGGCATATACTCACCTCGCCCTGTATCCAGTTTAGGCAGGCTGATGTACAGCAAATAACCCGGACTGCCCAGCAACAATGGCAACTACTGGATGCACAGCAGCAGGAAGTTATAACTGCT
>JASLIR010000476.1 GCA_030152125.1 Alkanindiges sp. | reverse complement strand
ATACATCAGCCGGAGCACCCGCTTCAATCTGCTTGGCCAACGTGGAAGATGCAGCGAAAACAGGCGTGACGGTATTACCGCTTTGCTGCTCGTACTGTTTGGCAATATCCGTTAAGGCATTGGTCAGGCTGGCTGCTGCATACACCTTAATGGAGGCCGCATAGCTGTTTAAACTGGCAAGTGAAAGCGCACCAACAGCAAATAATTTACTGATTTTTATAGAATAACTCATTTCAGAACACCCCAAACCTAACATTAAAAGAATGAATGACGAGCGCCATTGGTCGTTTTACATCGCAGTGCTGCAGCAACCGCGTGATGATTTATAGCGTAATATTTTTAGAAACACAACGATAAATAAAATATTCCTGCGCCGCTATATGCAACGAAAACCTATACTAATGAAGGTCTATTCGTGAGGAACTAAATGTTGCGAAATCTGCTGGTAAAGCGGTTGTGTAGCAGCCAGTGCAGCCTGTTCCATTTGCCTATACAAAGCCAGTACATCCTGCCCTAAGGGTGTCACCAGTGCGCCCCCACCATGACTACCACCAGTTTGTGTTTCCACCAGCGGGGACAAAAAACACTGGTTCATGGTAGTGACCAGCTGCCAGGCACGGCGGTAGCTCATGCCCATTTTTTTGGCAGCCTGAGAAATTGATCCGGTACTGCTAATTGCCTCCAGCAAATCCGCTTTGCCGGGCCCAAATGCAATGGTTGTTTGCTGTAATACCCTTAACCTTAGGGAAACCTGCTGTTGTGTAACCGGGCTATCTGACATCTGGGCCTCTCCTGAATACGATGGCATACTAACATTAATTATCAGTCCCCCGTCTAGCAGACCTACACCCGGTTAATCCGCAACCACAGGCATTTTTATAGTGCACAACGGCATATTCTGGCCGAATATTTAAGCGGCAGAGTGGATCATTACAGTGCATTAACAATTCAAAGATGCAGAATAAAATACTAACTTAATATAAAACAATATATTAAATAATTGGCATAGTGTTTGCATTAGATAAAACAAGCATGATCACCGCAGAGCATGCGCAAAATACCCGCGGTCAAAGACGCCCGCTCTTCTGTAAGAGGTTTAGCAGTTTCACTATACCGAAACGCTTAAACAGCTTAGCTTAGTTTCAGGAGTTGCGAGAATGTCGGCAAAAGCTACATCCATCGACCTATTTAGTTTTAAAACCCCAGCCATGCGCGCATTCCACTTAAGCTGGCTGGCTTTCTTTGTCTGTTTCTTCGCCTGGTTTGCCTGTGCACCATTAATGCCAGTCATCAAGGGTGAGTTTCACCTGACCAAAGATCAAATCGCTAACATCAACATTGCAGCTGTAGCCATTACCATTCTGGTGCGCCTGATTGTTGGTCCGATGGCTGACCGTTTTGGCCCACGCAAAACCTACACCGCCCTGTTACTGCTCGGTAGCATTCCGGTATTCGGCGTTGCTGCAGCACAAAGCTACGAATCCTTCCTGTTCTTCCGCATGCTGATTGGCGCTATCGGTGCCAGCTTCGTCATCACCCAATATCATACATCTGTCATGTTTGCTCCTAACGTGGTAGGCACTGCCAATGCAGCGTCCGCTGGCTGGGGTAATGCCGGTGGTGGTGCTACCCAGGCCATCATGCCTTTTATTCTGGCAGCTATTGTGATGTTCGGTGTAAAGCAAACCATGGGCTGGAGAATCTCCCTGCTGATCCCTGGCGCGCTGATGCTGATTGTGGGTGTGATGTACTGGAAATTTACCCAGGACTGCCCGGAAGGCAACTATAAGGAACTGCGTGCACAAGGTATTGAAGTGGGCAGCGGTAAAAAAGGCGGCTGGGATGTTTTAAAAACCGCGGGTAAAAACTATCGCGTATGGTTACTGTTCCTGTCTTATGGTGCCTGTTTTGGTGTGGAAATCTTTATTCACAACATTGCGGCAACCTATTATGTAGACAGCTTTGGCCTAAGCCTGAAAGAAGCCGGCCTTGCCGCAGGTATCTTTGGTTTGCTGGCCCTGTTTGCCCGCGCACTGGGTGGTTATCTGTCCGATAAATACGCAGTAACTAAAGGACTGGATGGCCGTACCCTGCTGCTGTTCGTATTTATCCTGCTGGAAGGCCTTGGCCTGCTGATATTTGCCAACATGAATACTGTCCTGCTGGCCATTGTCGCCATGACATTCTTCGGCTTGTTTACTCACATGGCCTGTGGTGCAACCTACGCACTGGTGCCATTCATAGATCGTAATTCCCTAGGTGGCGTTGCCGGCATTATTGGTGCAGGTGGCAACGTTGGTGCGGTAGCGGCCGGTTTCCTGCTCAAGGGCATGGTAGACACGCAAAGCGCACTGGTGGTGATTGGTGTGCTGGTAATGCTAACCGCAGTATGCGTCCTGCTGGTTCGTTTCTCGCCAGAGCACAAGGCAAAAGAACAACAGCTGTTTGAAGAGGCACTGGCTACCCGTGAAGCCATGAACCTTGAAAAGCAGCAATTAGCCTAACCAAATACGTCATCTTTTGGAGTAAATATTATGAAAGTAGTAGTGATTGGCCATGGCATGGTAGGCCACAAATTAATTGAAAGTTTAGTAGATGCGCCAGATGTGGAAATTACCGTACTTGCGGAAGAACCACGTCCAGCCTATGACCGCGTCCATTTAACCGAATACTTTTCCGGTAAGTCTGCAGATGACCTGCTGCTGGCGCGCCACGATTTTGCCGATGCCTATGGCATTGCCCTGCACCTGAACACCAAGGCAGTGTCGATTGACCGTGACAACAAAACAGTAACCACGGCTGCCGGTGATGTGCTGGATTATGACAAGCTGGTACTGGCTACAGGCTCCTACCCGTTTGTACCACCACTGCCTGGTAAAGACCGTAATAACTGCTTTGTATACCGCACCATTGAAGACCTGGACGCCATGCGTGCAGCCAGCCTGAACGCCAAGAGCGGTGTGGTGATTGGTGGCGGCCTGCTGGGTCTGGAAGCGGCCAAGGCATTAAAAGACCTGGGGGTACAAACCCACGTGGTCGAATTTGCCCCACGCCTGATGGCGGTACAGATTGACGATGGTGGTGGCCGTGTACTGCGCAAGAAAATTGAAGAGCTGGGCGTTAAGGTACACACTCAGAAAGCCACCACAGAAATTGTAGATGGCGATGCTGCATTCCACAAAATGAACTTTGCTGATGGCAGCAACCTTGAAACCGACATGATCGTGTTTTCTGCCGGTATCCGTCCGCGTGATGAACTGGCACGTCAATCCGGCCTGGCCATCGGCGAACGTGGTGGTATCGTGATTAACGATTACTGCCAGACGTCTGACCACGACATTTACGCCATTGGTGAGTGTGCGCTGTGGGATAACAAGATTTTTGGTCTGGTTGCCCCTGGTTACGACATGGCACGTATTGCCTCCGAGCATATGCAGGGCAATGCCGCTAAAACCTTCCAGGGTGCCGACATGAGCACCAAGCTGAAGCTGATGGGTGTGGACGTTGCCTCCATTGGTGATGCGCATGCCATGACCCCGGACAGCCTGGCCTATCAGTTCTGTGATGAAACCAAACAGGTTTATAAAAAGCTGGTAGTGAGCAAGGACAAAACCAGACTGCTGGGTGCAGTACTGGTGGGTGAAGCTGCGGAATACGGCGACCTGCTGCAAATGATGTTAAATGGCATGGATTTACCGGAACAACCGGAAAGCCTGATTTTGCCAGCGACCGGCAATGCGCCTAAAGCATCTGGTGGTGCCGGTGTAGACCTGCTGCCCGACTCTGCCATTTTGTGTTCCTGTAACAACGTCTCCAAAGCCGACCTGTGCGGTGCCATTGCTGCTGGCAACACCACACTGGGCAGCCTGAAAAAATGCACCAAGGCAGCCAGCTCCTGTGGCGGTTGTGCGCCACTGGTAACGCAGGTATTAAAATCCGAACTGAAGCGTCAGGGTGTTACGGTTAACAACCACATTTGTGAGCACTTCCCGTACTCGCGTCAGGAGCTGTATCACCTGGTACGTGTAGGCAAAATCCAGAGCTTCGAAACATTGCTGCACAAGCATGGCAAAGGCCTGGGTTGCGACATTTGCAAGCCTGCTGCGGCTAATATTCTGGCCTCCTGCTGGAACGACTTTATCCTGAAACCGGAACATGCTGGCCTGCAGGACAGTAACGACTACTTTATGGGTAACATCCAGAAAGATGGCAGTTACTCCATTGTACCGCGTATTGCCGGTGGTGAAATTAGCCCGGACGGCCTGATTGTGATTGGTCAGATTGCCAAGAAATACGGCCTGTATACCAAAATTACCGGTGGTCAGCGTATCGACCTGTTTGGTGCCCAAGTGCATCAACTACCCATCATCTGGGAAGAGCTGATTGAAGCAGGCTTTGAGTCTGGTCATGCCTACGGTAAATCGTTGCGTACGGTAAAATCCTGTGTAGGCAGTACCTGGTGCCGCTATGGTGTGGGTGATTCGGTAAAACTGGCGATTGACCTGGAAAACCGCTACAAGGGCCTGCGCTCCCCGCACAAGCTGAAAATGGCAGTATCCGGCTGTACCCGTGAATGTGCGGAAGCCCAGGGTAAGGACGTGGGTATTATTGCCACCGAAAAAGGCTGGAACCTGTATGTATGTGGTAACGGTGGGATGAAGCCACGCCATGCCGAGCTGCTGGCAGGTGACTTAAGTACTGAAGACCTGGTGCGCTACATTGACCGCTTCTATATGTTCTACATCCGTACTGCGGACCGCCTGCAACGTACCAGTGTATGGCGCGACAACCTGGAAGGTGGCCTGGATTACCTGAAAGAAGTCATCCTTGAAGACTCACTAGGCATTGGCGCCGAGCTGGAAGCCGAAATGGCGCATATTGTGACAACCTATGAAGACGAATGGAAAAATGCAGTGACCAAGCCGGAAGTTCGCCAGCGTTTCCGTACCTTCGTTAACAGCAGTAAAGTTGATGAAAACATTGAATTTGTAGAAGAGCGTGGACAAATCCGCCCAATCAATGAACAAGAGCGCCAGGCGCGTAAACGTATTCCCGTGTTAGAGCAAGTGTGAGGTAAGCAGCATGAATCAAATGGCTAAAACTTGGATTGAAATCTGCCCCCTGAGTGACATTGCTCCTGACACTGGTGCGTGTGCACTGGTTAATGGCCAACAGGTCGCAATTTTCCGTATGCGTCAGGACGACCGCGTATACGCGATTGGTAACTTTGACCCGGCCAGCAATGCCAACGTGCTATCACGCGGTATTGTGGGTGACCTGCAGGGTGAACGTGTAGTCGCCTCGCCTATCTACAAGCAGCATTACAGCCTGGCTACTGGCCGCTGTATTGAGGATGCCCAGTTCTTTGTACCGGCTTATCCGGTACAAGTGGTGGACAACATGGTTTTTGTGGGCAGCGAACCACAAAAAACCTATATCACTACTCCGCAGGTACGCGAAGAAAAATCGCGTCTGGTGATGATTGGCAACGGCCTGGCTGGCATGCGCATGCTGGAAGAACTGCTGGAAATTGCGCCGGATATGTACGAGATTGAAGTATTCGGTGCCGAACCGCACGGTAACTACAACCGCATCATGCTGTCGCCAGTGCTTTCCGGTGAGAAAAAACTGGAAGACATCATGCTGCACCCGCACAGCTGGTATGCCGAACGCAATATCACCTTTAAAGCCGGTGATGAAGTAGTGCAGATTGACCGCAAACGCCGCCTGGTAATTGCCAAATCCGGCTATACCACCTCGTATGACCGTCTGGTGATTGCAACCGGTTCCAACCCGGTCGTACTGCCACTGCCCGGCAAGGAACTGGAAGGTGTGACAACTTTCCGTGATGTGTATGACATCAACAAAATGATTGATGCCTCCAATCAATACAAAAATGCGGTGGTGATTGGTGGTGGCCTACTGGGACTGGAAGCAGCGCACGGCCTGAACAAGCGTGGCATGAATGTTACTGTTATTCACCTGATGGATCGCCTGATGGAACGCCAGCTGGATCATGTGGCAGCGGATATGCTGAAACAGACCCTGGAAAAACGCGGCATGCGCATTGAACTGAATGCACAAACCGAAATGATTCAGGGCGAAACACGCGTGACTGGTATTAGGCTGAAAGATGGTACGGAAATTCCGGCTGATCTGGTGGTAATGGCAGTCGGTATTCGCCCCAATGTAGACCTCGCTAAATCCGCTGGCCTGCAATGCGAACGCGGTGTGATTGTCAATGACATCATGCAAACCTTTGACCCGCGTGTGTATGCGGTGGGTGAATGCGTGCAACACCGTGGCATTGCCTATGGCCTGGTGGAGCCTTTATGGGGTCAGGCGTTTGTCTGCGCTACCCAGCTGGCGGAACGCGGCAGCATTCAGTACAA
>JASLIR010000466.1 GCA_030152125.1 Alkanindiges sp. | reverse complement strand
CACTGTTTAAGCAGAAGGGGTAAGTATCATGTTTGAATTTTTACTCGTGTTTGGATTGGCTATCCTTTTAGGATTCCCGCTCGGGCATTATCTGGCAGCAGTGATGCGTGGCGCGCCCATGCGTGGCGACAGGCTATTTGGTCTGGTTGAACAGCCCATCTATAAACTGCTTGGTGTTTCCTTGTCAAAGGGCGTACCAACTCAAAGTATGCCATTAAAGCATTATGTCAGCGCTTTTTTAATTAGTAATCTGGTAATTGGCTTTATTGTCTGGGTATTGCTGATGACACAGGCATGGTTGCCATTAAATCCCAATGACGCACCCAATATGAGCTGGGATCTGGCGCTGCATACCATGGTGTCGTTTTTAACCAATACCAACCAGCAGCATTATTCCGGTCAGGCCCAGTTGTCCTATCTGTCGCAAATGACCAGTATTGTCGGTTTGCAGGTCATTACCCCGATGATGGGGCTGGCGCTGGTGGTTGCTACCCTGCGTGCACTGTTCAATAAACCAAAGCAGCAGGATGACGGTGTTCAGTCCCCGGTGCTGGTAGGCAATTACTGGGCGGACATTATTCGTCCCAGTGTGCGTTTTTTCCTGCCTTTGGGCTTGCTGTTTTCTATAATTTTAAACAGCCAGGGCGTGCCTGCCACCTTTAGCGGCGGGCCAGTGGCGCAGCCTGTAGAAGTAAGTAGTGAATTTAAAGAACAAAAAATCCCGCTGGGTCCGGTAGCACCCATGGTTGCCGTCAAGCAACTGGGTTCCAATGGCGGTGGCTGGTATGGGCCAAACAGTGCCGTACCGCTGGAAAATCCAACCCCATTTTCCAATGTAATGGAAATGCTGGCGATTATCCTGATTCCCATGTCTGTGGTGTTTATGATTGGCGCCTTTACCGGACGCAAGAAATTTGCGGCACTGGTATTTGGCTGCATGCTCACCATGTCGGTCATCTCCACAGCGGTTGCCGTATGGTCAGAAAGCTTTTCCAGCATTGCACACAGTGCTGCCATTATGGAAGGCAAGGAAGTGCGTTTTGGGACAGAAAGCTCGGCACTGTGGGCTGCACTGACCACCCAGGTCAATAATGGCTCTGTCAACATGATGCATGACTCTGGCACGCCACTGACTGGTTTGGTGGCGCTGTCCAACATGCTGATCAATGCTATCTGGGGAGGTGTAGGCTGTGGCTTGCAACAGTTTATTGTCTATCTGATGCTGACTGTATTTGTGGCCGGCTTGATGACCGGACGTACCCCGGAGCTGTTTGGCCGCAAGATTGAAGCGCCGGAAGTGCGTTTGCTGGCGGTGCTTATTCTGCTGCAACCCATCGTTATCCTTGGCTTTACTGCGGTAACGCTGGCTATCCCTGCCATTACAGGCAACTCCAACCCGAGTTTCCACGGCATTAGCCAGGTGTTTTATGAGTATGTATCTGCCTTTGCCAACAATGGTTCCGGTTTTGAAGGACTGGGTGATGCCACCGTATGGTGGAATGTCAGCTGTAGCATTGTGCTGGCGCTGGGGCGTTATCCTGCGCTGATTATTCCACTGGTGATTGCCGTCATGCTGGCCAACAAGCGGCTGGTACCGGAAGGCAATGGCAGCCTGAAAGTGGAAACCCCAACCTTTGCGCTGACGCTGATTGCGGTGGTGGTGATTTTAACCCTGTTGCAGTTTATGCCCGTGCTGGTACTGGGGCCAATTGCAGATCATTTGATGTTATCTGCGCAATCTGCGTTTGATTCTGTGGTCGGGGCGGCTTAAGGAGTACATCATGAATACGATTAATAAAATTGCTGGCGCTAAATCAGCACAACATGAACAGGCCTCGTCAGATCAGTCAAGCCTGAATACGCTAAAAAGTGCCGTGATCAAGCTGGCACCGCAGCACATGATTAAAAATCCGGTGATGGCACTGGTATGGCTGGGTACCGTATTTACCTTTATTGCCACTGTGGCCGGCTGGACCACATTTGGTTTTGGCATTGTAGTGACCCTGATTCTGCTGATTACCGTGCTGTTTGCCAATTATGCCGAAGCGGTAGCCGAGGCGCGTGGCCGCGGGCAGGCTGCCTCCTTGCGCAAGGCACGCCAGAACCTGTTGGCACAGCGTTTAAATGGTTTGCAGGATCGTACTACCCAGCAGGTAGCAGCCACCGAGTTAAAGGCCGGTGATTATGTGATCGTCAAGGAAGGTGAGTTTGTACCTGCGGATGGCGAAATTGTGCAAGGCTTTGCCACCATCAATGAAGCTGCGGTGACCGGGGAATCCGCACCGGTACTGCGTGAGGCAGGCACTGACCGCTCCGGGGTGATTGGTGGTACCAAAGTACTGTCTGACCAGATTGTTGTACAGGTGACCAGCGAGCAGGGTAACAGCTTTCTGGACCGTATGATTGCGCTGGTGGAGGGTTCCAACCGCCAGAAAACCCCTAATGAAATTGCACTGGGCATTTTGCTGACCGTGATGTCGCTTACCTTTTTGATGGTGGTGGTTACCCTGCCATTTATCAGCGGTTTTGTGGGCGTGCATATTAATCCGGTGTTGCTGGTTGCCCTGCTGGTATGTCTGATTCCTACTACCATTGGCGGTTTATTACCAGCCATTGGTATTGCCGGGATGAACCGTGCCTTAAAAGCTAACGTGCTGGCCAAATCCGGCAAGGCCGTGGAAGTGGCTGGTGATGTGGATGTGCTGTTGCTGGATAAAACCGGCACCATTACCTACGGTGACCGTCAGGCTACCGCCTTCTATCCTTTGGCTACAGTAGATGCCTCGCGCTTAAGAAATGCGGCCTTGCTGGCCTCACTGGCTGACCCAACCCCGGAAGGCAAGTCCATTGTGAAGCTGGCACGTGAGCAGGGCGAAAGCCTTGTTGAGCCAGAGCATGCCAGCTTTATTCCATTCAGTGCGCAAACCCGTATGTCCGGTGTAGACCTGGCTGATGGACGTAGTATCCGTAAAGGTGCACTGGATGCTATTCGTCACTTGGCGGGCACGCAGTTCGCAGGTAAAGAAGGTTATGTAGACCCGGAGCTGATTGGCCGTGTGGAACAGGTAGCTTCCAAGGGGGCCACACCGCTGATCGTGGTTGATGATGGTCATATCCTTGGTGTGATTGAACTGTCTGACGTGGTGAAACACGGCATTAAAGAGCGCTTTAGCCGCTTGCGCGAAATGGGCATTAAAACCGTGATGGTTACCGGTGATAACCCGCTGACCGCCGCTGCCATTGCCGCTGAGGCTGGGGTAGATGACTATATTGCCGAAGCCAAACCGGAAGACAAGCTGGCCTGTATCCGCCATGAACAGGCGCAGGGCAAGCTGGTTGCCATGGTGGGCGATGGTACCAATGATGCACCGGCACTGGCGCAGGCTGATATTGGCCTGGCCATGAACTCGGGTACGCAGGCCGCCAAGGAAGCAGGCAATATGGTGGATCTGGATTCCGACCCTACCAAATTGCTGGCGGTGGTAGAAATTGGCAAGCAGCAGCTCATCACTCGGGGTGCCTTAACCACATTCTCACTGGCCAACGATGTATCCAAGTACTTTGCCATTCTGCCAGCCCTGTTTGCGGCTTCCATTCCACAAATGGCTGTTTTAAACGTAATGCAACTTGCCAGCCCTGCCAGTGCGGTCATTTCAGCCCTGATTTTTAACGCGATCATCATTCCCATGCTGATTCCACTGGCCTTACGTGGTGTGCGTTTTAAACCAGCCAGTGCTACCGCCTTATTGCGCCGCAATATGCTGGTATATGGTGTGGGTGGGGTGATTCTGCCTTTCATTGGTATCAAACTGATTGACCTGGTTATTTCAAATCTGTTTGGCGTTTAACGGGCTAACAGGAGTAATAAAGACATGA
>JASLIR010000185.1 GCA_030152125.1 Alkanindiges sp. | reverse complement strand
CTTCCAGCTAGCAATGATGTTGCTCATGTGTGTCTCCATCCTGTGTTATTGCGGTTCTATAAATTATTGATTTATCTGTTTAATCGTAATCTGGTGCTATATTCCCATGCTTTCAAATACGCGCAAGCACACGTATCTGCCGCAGTTGGCAAATACCCGTTACACCACCACACCAGGCTTAAATACAGAAAGGAAAAGCGTTTATACGGGATAATATATTGATTAAATTTTGATCGAAACTAGCAGGGAAAATACAGGATGTCAAATAGGGTTTGTTAACCAGCGCCGACATGGCTCAATAAAAAACCCCGCTTTTACAAGCGGGGTTTTTCTAAACCGTATCTACTAATTAAGCAGAGAACTGGTTCATGGTGTTTTTGCTGTCATCACCAGCTTTCAGAGCGGTTTCACCAGAGAAAATCTCTTTGTGATCATCACCGATGTCAGAACCAGCCATAGCCTGGTGCTTAACGCACGCAACGCCTTCGCGGATTTCTTTACGCTGAACACCAGCAACATAAGCCAGCATACCCAGTTCGCCGAAGTAGCCTTTAGCCAGTTCGTGAGTAGACAGAGCAGCAGTGTGGTATGTAGGCAGGGTGATCAGGTGGTGGAATACACCAGCTTCACGGGACGCATCAGCCTGGAAGGTGCGGATTTTTTCATCAGCATCTGCAGCCAGTTCGCTGCTGTCGTAGTCTGCACTCATCAGCTTGGCGCGGTCGTAAGCAGAAACGTCTTTGCCTTCAGCTACCCAACGGTCATAAGACTGTTGACGGAAGTTCAGGGTCCAGTTGAATGATGGGCTGTTGTTGTAAACCAGCTTGGCATTTGGAACAACTTCCTTAACGCGGTTAACCATTTCAGCGATTTCTGCAACGTTAGGGGTAGCAGTTTCGATCCACAGCATGTCAGCGCCGTTTTGCAGGCTGCTTACGCAGTCTAATACAACGCGGTCAATCTGGGTGTCAGCGCGGAACTGGAACAGGCCAGAAGCCAGACGCTTAGGACGGTGCAGCTTGCCATCACGCTTGATCAGTACTTCATCTTCCTTGGCTTCAGAGATATCGATCTCTTGAGTGTCCAAGTAGCTGATGTATTGAGAAGCGATGTCGCCTTTCTCTTTGGATACAGGGATCTTCTGAGTCAGGTCAGCACCTTCAGAGTCGGTACGTGCAACGATAACGCCTTCGTCGATACCCAGTTCCAGGAACGCGAAACGAACAGCGTTGATCTTGGACAGGAAGTCTTCGTGCGGAACAGTTACTTTACCAGCCTGGTGACCACACTGTTTAGCGTCAGAAACCTGGTTTTCGATCTGGATTGCAGCAGCACCAGCTTCGATGATTTGCTTGGCCAGCAGGTAGGTCGCTTCTTCGTTACCGAAACCAGCGTCGATGTCGGCAATAATTGGCACTACGTGTGTTTCGAAGTTGTTGATTTTGTCTTCGATAGCAGCAACTTGTGCTTTGTCGCCAGCAGCATCAGCTTTAGCCAGTGCACGGAACAGGTCGTTCAGTTCTTTAGCATCAGCTTGACGCAGGAAAGTATAGATCTCTGCAATCAGCTTAGGCACAGCAGTTTTTTCGTGCATGGACTGGTCAGGCAGTGGACCGAATTCGGAACGCAGAGCAGCTACCATCCAGCCAGACAGGTAGATGTAACGCTTGCTGGTTGTACCGAAGTATTTTTTGTTGGCAATCATTTTCTGTTGCGCAATAAAACCATGCCAGCAGCCCAGAGACTGGGTGTAAACAGCGCTGTTAGCATCGTAGTCAGCCATATCTTTACGCAGGATGGCAGCGGTGTATTTAGCGATGTCCAAACCGGTACGGAAACGGTTCTGAACGATCATACGCGCTGCATCTTCAGGATGAATTGCACCCCAAGTACCGCCTAATTTCGCTTTAACAGCACGTACGTGCTCAAGAGCTGATTGATAAGTCATGACATTATCCTGTCTGAATGTAGGTGTATATTAAAGGTGCAAATTAAAAAATCCGATAAAGATATTAAAAAAGCCCTTTAACGATGGAGCAGAGTCTACGATTTGTGGCATAATTTAGCCAATTTATCAGGTTGATTTTCAGTATTTATTTTGAAAATGTGCTGATATCAATCGCGATATGGCTACAGCCTAAAAAAGATAAGTGAATAAATTTTATATACTTATGATAAAAATGAGGGAGCGGAGCGTTATATGAAACATGTAAAACCGTTTGTCAGTTTATTGTTGCCAAGTATTGCAAGCATCTCTTGCATGACCGCCTTTGCTGCTCCCAAGGCCAATCCCGACCTTCCTTATCGTACTGTAGCTGCTGCTTTTGCCGATTTGCGCAAACAATCTGCTGCATATCCCGACAAGGTTCGCATTGAAACCACGCCTGACGGCTGGCAGCTAGTATACCAGACCAAAGATGACAATATGGTGGTGTGGTCCTTCACGCCTTCCAGCGATCCGGCTTATCCCGCTGTGGTTCGCCGCGAAGTGCGTATTACCTTGCAACAGGCGGCCATTACCATGTCCGGTTTGTGCGAAGCTAAAAAAGAAGCCGCGTGTGACTCCCTGTTTGAATACTTTAAGGCCATGAACCAGAACGCCATGGACGAAGCCAAGGCTGCCTCAACCGTTAGCCAGCCATCTGCACCGGCTGCTGTGCTACCAGTGGTGGATCAGACGGCTGCCACGCCAAAACATTAATGCCAGCGCATCAAAAAAAAAGCAGCTTAACCTTGCAGCCAGCCGGAATCATGTTGTGCCGGTATTTGGTTTGCGGGTCTTTATAAGCAGGAATTTACCGGATTAAATATTTTTAAAATAAATGGTGCGAACTGATGAGCCGGCGGATTTTCCATACAGTTATATTGGCGGGCTGCATGATGCTGACAGCAGCACATGCAGCAGAAGAACAGACAGTGGAAGAACAGGAAAAGATTGGCTATAAAACAGTAGCTGACGCACTGCAGGATATAAGCCATAAACCCGGCGTCCAATTGAGCAAAACCGAAGATGGCTGGACAGTGGTTAATGATGAGGCGAGCAGTACCTTATGGACCTTTAGCCCTGCCACACATCCGGCGTACCCTGCCGTGGTCAAGCGACGTACGGTGGAGACAGGCGGGCAGGTTCAACTGCGTATGGCAATATTGTGTCAGGCTGAAAAAGCGCCTTGTGATCAACTGGCAGCAGACTACACGGCTTTAAACCAGCAAATCCTGCAAGGCCCAGCCAATAGCAGCGTGGGTGTGCTGGCTGCCTTTGATAAAGCGGGGCAGGAAAAAGTGGTGCTGGAGAAGAGTGGGCAATACTGGCAACAAGTAAACGGCCAGCAATATGCGCCGGTGTATCAGCAGTTTTCACCACTATTAAAAAAAGATATCAGCTTTGACCAGTGGGTATATTCGCAAAAGCAGCTGGCGCAAAAAATTGGCAGCATAAAAGGCAACGCTGAATATAAGGTGACCTGGTATGAGAACCCACCCCGGCTTCCCGCTGGCTGGTACGCGGCAGTGGATTATGTGCTGCCCTATGAGCAGGCGCAGTTATGTGGCTTTATGGTATGGCGGCATCAGGGTGATAACCAGTATTTGCTGCAGCGTATAGAAACCAACTTTATTGAAAATACAACAGCAAAAAGCATGTCCTCACTGGATGTATATACGCTAAAACAGCAAATAGGTTGCCGGCTTTAAAATCGACAGCCATATTCCATAAAGTGGCTTCAGTTTATTTAAGGTCTTTTGGCGGGTCTTTAAGTTTTAAGCTGGACATCGGAAAATACTCGGTTATGAGTGCAGAAAGTAAATCGTTAAGCTATGCTAATCCGGCACTTAAAAAGCGCAAGATAAAATCGTTAATGATGTAAGCCACACTAAAAGTTGTAATTTATAAATAGACATATAGATATATTGATGAAGATAAAACGATTAGGTGGTCTAAAGATAAATTTATCATAATACTAAGGATTAATAGTATGTATATGAAAAGCAAGGTAATTGCAGTCACAGCCGTTTGTCTCATGGCATCAGTAATGACTTCCTGCGGCGATTTAGTCACTAATCTGACGCTATTCGCAGGACAAAAACGTGATTTGGTCAATGGCTCCCTGGCACAGTCCCGATTTAGTGTGCCAGTTGGGCTTGCTAGCGATGGCAATAATAATTTGTACGTGTCGGATACCTCCAGCCATACCATCCGCCGTATTAGCAGCACAGGACAAGTGACTACAGTTGCAGGGCTAAAGCATGTAACTGGCGCTATTGATGGTAACAGTCAGGTAGCAACGTTTAACCGTCCTTCTGCAATGGTGGTTGATCGCAATAATCAGGCTATTTACGTGGTTGACGCGGCGAACTCTGTCATTCGCCGTGTTTCTGTTACTGGGGATGTGACCACACTGGCTGGCCAGGTGGGACAAAGCGGCTATCAGGATGGTAGTGCAGGTCAGGCCTTATTCAGTTTTGTGGAAAGCCCTGTTTCAATAGCGATTGATAGTGTGGGCAACCTTTACTTACCTGTACCAGGCGAGCATGTGATTCGCCGCATTACGCCCGCAGGTGTTGTGTCCACCTTTGCAGGAACCCGTGGAACCGCAGGTGCTGATGATGGTGCCATTGCAACGGCAACATTTTCATCGCCGCAACGGCTGGTAATAGATTCCAGTGATAATATTTTTGTGGCGGATGCTAAAGGATTACGTAAAATTACGCCGGCTGGTGAAGTTAGTACTTTCCTTGCCAATTCCGCTGAACCTAATCTTAGCTCAGTGAATGCATTAACCGTAGATTCAGCCAACAACATTTATGCAATGGAGTCGGCCGGTGCTACCATGAAGTTGAAGAAAGTAACGCCAGCCGGATTAGTAAGCACTATATATGCACCGCCTACTAATACCGATGGGGTGTTACTTAATGCCAGTACCCTGATAGCGGGTGTAAGCCTGGCAACAGACAATGCCGGTAATGTGTATTTGTCCGATGTAGGTAACGCAGTAATCCGTAAATTCAGCCCTGCAGGGGTAATGAGCGTTTATGCCGGTAAAACCCTTATGGGTACTACGAATAGCTCGGCGGGCGCAAATGCCCAGTTTGCTGCACCGATGGGTATGGCAATTGATGCTAGCGGTATCATTATCGTCACCGACTCGATGAATCATAGTATCCGCCGTGTTTCGACCACTGGTGCTGTGACAACGCGGGCTGCAGTGAGTGGTTCGGCAAATATGGGGTTTGTTGATGGCGTTTCTGCGGATGCCCGTTTTAATCAGCCCGGGGCAATTGTCTATAATGCAGTACAAAAGAACTATTATATTGTAGACCAGGCGGGTAAGGTGCTGCGAAAAATGTCTGCTGTAGGCGCCACGTCTACTTTTGCGGGTAGTACAGCCCCGGTATTTAGCCCCGCTATTGTAGATGGACAAGGTGCCAACGCAGCCTTTAAATCCATGAGTGCTACGGCGATGAGTGCCAGCAACAACCTGATTTATGTGGTTGACGAGCAAACCGTGCGTAAAGTGGATATGTCGGGGGTGGTTACTACACTGGCAGGTCAGGAGGGTGTTAAAGCCTATCAGGATGGTCAGGGTAGCCAGGCGACTTTTAAGGCCCCAACCCGTATTGTGGCTGATACCACCGGTAATGCCTATGTGGTAGACAGTGGCACATTACGTAAAATTACCCCAGCGGGTCAGGTATCAACCGTATTTGGTCAGTATGTTGATCTCAACAGTGTTCCTAGCGGTACTTCTGTATTGGCAGCGGTTATGGATATTGATGCCCAGGGCTATTTTTATCTCGAATACTGTACTAGCGGTGTACAGTTTGTGACGATAAGCATTAGCTGTGATATTCGTAAACTGGATTTAAGCACTGGAAACGTGACGGCTACCGGTGTAACCGCCAATACGGAAATTAGCAGCTTTAAATTCGATACAACGGGGCAAGCATTTGCACTGATAGAAAATGCCATTTATAAGGCGACTTTAAACTAAAATCAGCGCATTGCTGTATTTAAAAAGTCCAGCGTATTCGCTGGACTTTTTTTTAGATTAGGTAGCTATAGTATCCTTTATATGAAATAATTTATCGAATTGATAAATGGTATTTATTTAATGAATCTTGAGCGCGTTGACTTAAACCTTCTGATCTATCTTGATGTTTTGTTGAGAGAAAAGAATGTCACGCGTGCCGCAGAGCAACTGGGTGTTACCCAGCCAGCGATGAGCAACATTTTACGTCGTTTGCGTACCCTGTTTAACGATCCGCTGCTTATCCGCTCCAGCGAGGGGATGACGCCAACCGAGCGTGCACTGGAGCTACAACCACGTATCCGCGATACATTGGCCGATTTGGCGCTGATTCTGGAACCGCGTACCGAATTCCGCCCATTCACCAGTTCCCGTGTATTCCGCATTATGACCTCGGATTATGCCGAAGCCACCCTGGTGCCGCGTCTGGTTAAAGCCATGCGCAGTGAAGCGCCGAATGTGGTGCTGGATTTCCTGACCCCTAGCGATGTGTCCTACCGCGACATGGAGCAGGGTAAGGTGGATCTGGCGATTAACCGCTTTAACGAGATTCCGCAAAGTTTCCATCAGGTGCTGGTATGGCGCGACAGCTTTAGCTGCCTGCTTAGCCCCAGCCATCCCGCAGTAAACCATTTAAGCCTGAAAGGCTATCTGGAAGCGCAGCATATCTGGGTATCCAAAACCGGTATGGGCGTGGGCTTTGGTGTGAACCCGGAAAAATCCGGTGGTTTAGGCTGGATTGATCAGGCACTGGAACGCATTGGGCAAAAACGCAAGATCAGCATTTTTACCCGCCATTACCAGATGCCGGCGCTGCTGGCGGCTAATGTGGATTTAATTGCCACACTGCCTACACGCATTGCACGCTTGCAGGCCAACAATCAAAACCTGGTGATTAAAGAGCCGCCGTTTTACATTCCCGAGTTTGAGCTGAAAATGGCTTGGTGCCCGCTATTGCACCATCACCCGGCACATCGCTGGTTGCGCCAGCTGATTATGTTTGTGGCGCGGCAAATGGTGGAAGAAGAGAAGCGCGATTTGCTGTCGGTAAGTACCGAGCCAAAGCAGCCGGTATAGTTAATAGTTATTTGCATGGCAGGCTTAATTTAAATAGGGTCGTTTTAAATTTTGGCCTGCCATAGCATCAAACTGCCCTGACACAATAGTGGTTTAAGCTGATTAAACCCGCCATCTAATAAGGCTTGCTGCTGTTCCTGCACCGTCATAAACAGTTCATTATTCTGCATGCCCTGCTGGCCTTCATGTGTGCCAGCAAAATGATCACACAGCAGATAAATGCCTTGCGGGTTTAGCAGTTGCCGTACCTGAGCATGCAGGGCAGGGGCATGGCGTTTATGCCGGAGTTCATGCACAGCCTGATTGGTCACCACCACATCAATATTGCTTAAACCCTGAATCCAGTCTTCCGTTTTAAAGTCTGCCAGTAAAAAATTAACCTGTTGTGCCTGTTTGCCCAACCGCTGTTTAGCCAGATCATGCATGGCTCCGGAAAAATCCAGCGCGGTATAGTGGTGTTGCGGCAGGTTTTCAGTGAGTTCCTTGAGTAAAAAGCCGGGGCCGGAACCAAGCTCTAAAATATGTAAAGGCTGGTCAAATGGTATATCCTGAATTTCCTGTACAAAACGCTGGAAAAATTGTGGCCGCCACGGCCGTTTTTGCAGTGCGGTTTCTGCCCATTCCTGTGCATGGTCGGGGCGGCGCAGGTCGATGGGGCTGGGGATATCCAACATAATGTATTACCTTATCTTTCTTTAAATGTGGCGGTGTATTTTTAAAGATTTATCTTATGGTGATTTAATATAAAAAGCGACGGGTAAATATAGCGTGCAGGGTATCCATTTTTTATGTTATAAATTTTTTGCAAAGGCATGGTTTTACCCAAAGTTTTTGCTGCTCTTTAACAGCTTAATAAAATCAAATAGTTATAGGTGTGTGTTTTTTATTTGGGTAAATTGCCTAAATGAAGACAGTAAATTGATATAGCTATGTTTTTTGTGATTTTGTCACTGTTATCTGCCGAGTAGGCAGCTTAGAAATTTCAGGTTGAGGGGTTTGAATGGCGAATAGCGTTATCTGCCGAGTAGGCAGCTTAGAAATGCTGGTGCGCGAGCACAAGCCAAACTAGGTCGTTATCTGCCGAGTAGGCAGCTTAGAAATTGGATAGTTGCTGCCGGGTAATCATTCGTCAGTTATCTGCCGAGTAGGCAGCTTAGAAAGTAGGTTCACCAATACCGACCAGCAGGTCATAGTTATCTGCCGAGTAGGCAGCTTAGAAAACAAAACAGTTCCTGCCATCAAACAAAAGCCGGTTATCTGCCGAGTAGGCAGCTTAGAAATTCACCCATCAACGAGAGCGTTCTCTCGATATGTTATCTGCCGAGTAGGCAGCTTAGAAATATAAGCAGTTCAAAAAACCCCTTTAAAGCACCGTTATCTGCCGAGTAGGCAGCTTAGAAAGCATACAACATACGGCAGGTTATTGAGTTTTGGTTATCTGCCGAGTAGGCAGCTTAGAAAAGACAGCTTAAAAACGTCTCTAATCGCTTCCTGTTATCTGCCGAGTAGGCAGCTTAGAAAATCTTGTTGTAATGTCCAATGTCCGGCACGATGTTATCTGCCGAGTAGGCAGCTTAGAAAATTACCACTAATGATTGGGGCCATATCATTGTGTTATCTGCCGAGTAGGCAGCTTAGAAAAAATCAATCCTGACGTTTTCAGGCCATATGTGGTTATCTGCCGAGTAGGCAGCTTAGAAAAATAGAAGCAATCATTGGAATACTTACACCATGTTATCTGCCGAGTAGGCAGCTTAGAAATGAATATCAACAGCGTGTTTACTCAGGTTTACGTTATCTGCCGAGTAGGCAGCTTAGAAATGCAAGTGGTTTTTGTGTTGGCCGAGAAGGTGGTTATCTGCCGAGTAGGCAGCTTAGAAAAGTTATGCGCTGATGGCGAGTTGTTGCCGAAAGTTATCTGCCGAGTAGGCAGCTTAGAAATTTAGCTG
>JASLIR010000289.1 GCA_030152125.1 Alkanindiges sp. | reverse complement strand
ACAGCAGTGCGGTAGAAAGCAGGTCGATTGGACGCGTGTACTTGAGCAGGGCATGGGTCAGCTGGATTTGGTTCATTCTGTAATTTGGCCGGATTTAAATGATTTATATGCCGTTATCGGCTGTTTAATGTTGCAGTGTTTACATGGGTACTACAGAGCTGGGCACTAGGGATGCTGGATGTCGTCTTAAAGCAGTATATATGCTGTGCAAGCATAAACGGATTGCATAATGCATGCAGTGGCTGGATTAAACATTTGCAGGCAGCCAAAATGGCTGTTGACATGATACAACAATACACAAGCGACAGCCCTGCCTGAAACGCTTATACTAGCCTGATGAAAATATTGGTTTAAAGGCAGCAATTTTGCAACCACTCTTTATTACTTCCGGTGAGCCTGCCGGTATTGGCCCGGATATCTGCTTAAGCCTGAGTAAGTACCCAAGCCTGCGCCCGCTGGTGGTATTGGCCGATACCGCCTTGCTACAGCAACGTGCGGCCTTGCTGGGTGAGGATGTTGAGTTTATTGCATACGACACCCTGGATGCCGTGCAGCAAAAGCAGCCTGCCGCGCTGGGGCAGCTGTATGTGAAGCAGGTTGACCTGACGGCGACCGTACATGCAGGTGTGCTGAATGTGCAAAATGCCAGTTATGTGCTGGCACAACTGACCATTGCCGCACAGGCCTGTATGCATGGCCAGGCGGCCGGTGTGGTTACCGCGCCCGTGCAAAAGTCGGTGATTAATGATGCCGGGTTTGCATTTAGCGGGCACACCGAATTTTTTCAGGAGTATGCCGGTGTGCCGCAAGTGGTGATGATGCTGGCGACCAAACAGTTGCGGGTTGCGCTGGTCACTACTCATTTACCGTTGCGTGATGTGGCGGATGAAATTACGCAGGACAAATTACGTCTGGTACTGAATATTCTGCTGCATGACCTGAAAAGCAAGTTTGCCATTGCCAGGCCGCGAATCCTTGTGTGTGGTTTAAACCCGCATGCCGGGGAGGGCGGTTATTTAGGCATGGAAGAAATTGAGGTGATAGAACCGGTACTGGCCGAGTTTCGTGCGCAGGGTGTGGATGTGGGGCATGCCTTACCAGCGGATACCTTATTTACGCCCAAGTATTTAAAGCATGCCGATGCCGTGTTGTCCATGTACCACGATCAGGGTTTGCCAGTATTAAAGTCGCAAGGGTTTGGCGAGGCCATTAATATTACCCTTGGCTTGCCATTTATCCGTACCTCGGTAGACCACGGTACGGCGCTGGATTTAGCCGCTAGCGGCAAGGCCAGTAGCAGTAGTCTGATGGTTGCAACGCATCTGGCACTGGAGCTGGCAGCACAGTCCAGGTTGCCCTGATGTTTATTTGAATGCTTTTTTTGATGTTGAATGCTTTTTTGATGAATGATGTAGTGAGTGAGGGTGCCGGTAATGAACAATCAATTTAGTGCACCAAATCCCAAAGATGAAGGTCACCGCGCGCGCAAGCGTTTTGGCCAGAACTTTTTGCATGATAACCGCGTGATAGAGCGCATTGTACAGGCGGTATCGCCAAAACCGGGCGACGTACTGGTAGAAATTGGCCCGGGTTTAGGTGCCTTAACCGCCCCTTTACTGGCTGCCAGTGAAGCTTTAACCGTGGTGGAACTGGACCGTGACCTGGCCGCAGGTTTACCGGGGCGGGTGCCTTATCCCGAGCGCCTGACCATTATGGAAGGCGATGCCCTGCGTTTTGACTTTAGCCAGTTGAAGAAAGGTGAGCGAAATATCCGTGTGGTAGGCAACCTGCCCTATAACATTTCCACCCCGTTGCTGTTTCACCTGTTGCAGTACGATAATCTGGTGCAGGATATGCACTTTATGCTGCAAAAAGAAGTGGTTGACCGTATTGTGGCCGCACCGGACAGCAAGGATTACGGGCGTTTATCGGTCATGATCCAGTATTACTGCAAGCCCGGATTTTTGTTTGAGGTACCACCGGGTGCCTTTAACCCGCCGCCTAAAGTGACCAGTGCAGTGTTCCGCCTGATACCGCATGTGCAAAAGCCGGTACAGGCCAAAGATGAAAAGCAGTTTGCGGCTTTGGTGTCGCATGTGTTTACCCAGCGCCGTAAAACGTTGCGTAATACCCTAAAGCATAAGATAGATGATGCCGGTTTTGCTGCCGTTGGGGTTGACCCCATGGCTCGCCCGGAAAACCTGAGTGTGGCGCAGTTTGTGGCGTTGTCGGATGCCTGCATTGAGAAGTTTTAAGCCTGCATATGACTGACAAGCATGAACTGCTGCCGGTAGCCGGGATTTGTCTGATTGAGCCGGAGGGCACACAGCCTTTAACCGATGCCCAGCAACGCTTTAATGCCCTAAGCCAGCAGCTTGCCAGCCAGCAGCAGGAGCTGCAACTGTGGCAACACACCATGCAGCAATTGCAGCAAAAAGTGCTGGCTGAACTGTTGCCCGTGTACAGGCAACGGGCGGTGTATCACTGGCAGATGGCTGAGCGGCTGGATGAAGCGCTGAGCATTTATAAGCTGGGTAAGCGTGAACAGGCAGGCTTGCAGGATATTATTTGCGGCCTGTGCGACAACGTATTGCAATACAGTGATGACCCGCAGCTACAGCAACAGGCAAGCCATTTATACGCGCATTATCAGCCAGCGGCTTTAGTGGCCGAGGCATTGGCAGACGAGACTCCAGAAGCAGTTACTGAAGTAGCTGTAGTGACTGAAACAGCCATGCGGCAATATTTGCTGCTGGCGTGTGGTATCGACTGTGAAGGTATGCT
>JASLIR010000272.1 GCA_030152125.1 Alkanindiges sp. | reverse complement strand
CCAATCCCGGCCAGAGTGCCCAGTACACGCAGTCGCAGGCGGCGTTTGGTGGCATTGTAGTTGGGCTGGCACACAAACAGGCTGGTCAGCAGAATCCAGGCACCATGTTCCAGCTGCGCCAGTTGGGTGACCAGATAACCCAGACTAAGTACAAAAGACATGCGGATAGCATGGCGGAACAATGCCGATTGCGGGCTAAGATTCTGCTTGATGCGCAGGATAATATCCTGCATGCCATGCAGGTCCTCATCCGCCAGCTGGTTGTCTTCATCCAGCAGGTTAATGTTTTTCAGTGCGGCATTGGGATCAAGCTGCAAGCTGGACAGTTGTCCGTCAACGGCTTTAAGGTTTTTATACAGCAGCCTTAAGGCACTAACCTGCATGGTGTATTGTGGGAATTTGGACCAGCGCCCGATGGTGGTATTCAAGTGGTTAAAGGCATATTCAAAGCGTGGCGAGTGCACATAGGGCTGACGCAGCAAAATGCACTCCGCAATGTGCTGACAGGCGCGTGCCTGCATGTTGAGCAGGCGCTGGAAACGGAACATCACGTCGCTGTAGCGGAACTGCTGGCTAAGCATTTGATATTGCACATGGGCAGAGCTGGCGCGTTCGTGGATATCCTGTGCCACAAAATAATAGTGCAGGCCGCGCCGGGTACTACGCTGGCCGCGGTCGCCCTTTAAGCGGCTAAGCAGCGCGGTTTTGGTTTCATTCAGGGTTTTTACCAGCCCGGCATTTGCCAGCGAAAGATCCACCACCGCCTGGTCATACAGGTCATCCAGGTCCGGGTCGTATAAGGTGGCTTTGGCTTCCAGCACATGCGCCAGCTGCGTATAACTGCGGGCCAGATTGTCCTGCACCTGGCGGATGGGAATCAGCAGATAACCCAGCAGGGAGAGCAGGCTGTACCACATGGCCCCCAGTAATAACAGGATAGGTTGCTGATACCATGCATCGTAAATGTGGATACCGATCATGGTATAGATGGCAATCAGCAGTCCACCAAAGGCAATAGTGGCATAGCGCTGCCCCAGTGAACCAAGCAGGATAAACACAATGCTGGAGATGAACAGGCCAAGGCCAAACAGCCAGGGGTGCGGGTAGAGCAGTTGTACCGATACCGCTGCGGCAAAAAAACAGCCATAGGTGAGCAGCAGGTTGCGCAGGCGCATGCTAAAGCGGTCATCCATATCAGTCAGGGCCGCTGCCACTACCCCCAGGCTGAGGGGGATGGTCAGGTGCTGCTCGCCCAGCCACCACGGAAACAGGGTAGTGCCACAAAAAGCCAGCAGCATGCGCAGGTTATACATGAACGCCGAGTTATAACTGTAACGCCGCAGCTTATGGGTAATACGCAAACTCATGGCCACCGCAGTAACTGGTAAGAGGTAGATGCGTATTATAGCCAGTTTGGGCCGTTAATCTGCTGACATATAAACAAAAAATAGACGCATTACATGTGCAGCGGCATGTTTTTGGTTTTATGATTAATCTATTAGTGCCATTCCATGAGTGCGTATTTCAACCGTTTAGGGCGTTTGCCACACAGGTAGCGCCTAGCTTGATAGCAGGAGTAAAAAACATGCGGGTTCATGTGTTGCAACATGTGGCGTTTGAGGGACTGGGCTCCATCGAATCGTGGCTGGATGCCGAGCAGGCGCAGGTCAGCTTTACCCGGTTTTTTGCGCATGATCCACTGCCTGCCATAAGCGAAGTTGACCTGCTGATTGTACTGGGTGGGCCGATGAGTGTGCATGACCAGATTGATTACCCCTGGCTGGTGGATGAAAAGGTGTTTATCCAGCAGGCCATTGCGGCACGTAAGCCGGTACTGGGCATTTGCCTGGGGGCGCAGCTTATTTCCTATAGTCTGGGTGCCAGTGTGGAAGTAAATAAGCAGAAGGAAATTGGCTGGTTTGATATTGAGGCGTTGCCTCCTGTCAGCCAGGCGCAGTTCCAGTTTCCGGCCAGCTTAAAGGTTTTTCACTGGCATGGTGAAACTTTTAGCCTGCCAACCAGGGCGGTGCATTTAGCCAGAAGCGTTGCCTGTGAGAATCAGGCCTATCAGTATTCCGATCATATTATTGCCTTGCAGTTTCATCTGGAAACGACCATGGATACCGCCAGCCAGATTGTGGAGCACTGCGGACATGAACTGGTGGAAGGGCAGCCTTATATTCAGTCCGGGGTTGAGATTTTGCGCCAGACACCGGATGCCAGCCACACTGTAAATGCCTTGATGGTCAGCATTTTAAACTACTTAAAACTGGCAATTGTGCATTAACTGAAGGCATTGAGCGTGCTTGTGCCCGGTGAGCAGTTTTCCGGGCATTTACTGGAGCATGCATGTAGTTTTACTGCATCGCCCAATACACCTGTTAAGTATCTGCAACATAAAACTAGAATAAGCTGGGTTAAAATGTTAGAACTCTAACTGAATTAACGCCAGCCTGTCTTGATGAGTGCCAATACCCGCAGTTACCCTTTTATCTGGATTGTTGTTTTAGCCCTGCTCACCGCGCTGGGGCCTTTATCCATTGATATGTATTTACCC
>JASLIR010000261.1 GCA_030152125.1 Alkanindiges sp. | reverse complement strand
TACAGCCTTGGCCTTACACATGGTAATGTTTGGCTGGTGATGCGTAAAAGAAGAAGTTTTAACACGGATACCACGTTCCATGCCTTCCGCACCCAGATACGCACCCCATGGCCATGCGGCTACAGCCACATGCACCTGATTGGATTTGGCAGCAATACCCAGTTTTTCCGAACCAATCCATGCAATTGGACGCAGGTAACAGGATTTCAGGCTGTTTTCACGTACCACTGCTTTTTGTGCTTCTTCCAGCGTCGCCAAATCAAACGGTACTTTCATCTGGAAAATTTTTGCAGAATTCAATAAACGCTGAGTATGTTCACGTAATTTAAAAATAGCGGTGCCCTGAGGGGTCTCATACGCCCGAACGCCTTCAAACACCCCCATCCCGTAATGTAAGGTATGCGTTAAAACATGGACTTTCGCATCACGCCAATCAACCAAATTACCATCTTGCCAAATTACACCATCACGATCAGCCATACTCATGGCGGTCTTTCTCCACATTCTTTTACAAATAAAAATTACAAAAACTCAATCGTCCAGCAAACCAGTTGCCGGATCAATAAGCTGTTGCCAAAGATTGCACACGACCTTACGGGTGTCATGCCAGTCGGCAGCGTTAACTTGCATAGATCGTTGTGCAAGTGCCAACCGGTGGCTTTCGGTTCGTTCGCGCAGGTACGCCTGTGTCAGGGCATCAGCATCGCTACGGGATAAACAGCCTGCTGTAGCCGCATCATCAAGAATGCGTACATTGTCGGAGAAACGGGCGAGATCTGGATTCGTCCCGCTCCATGCTAGCACTGCATACTGTGCCATAAATTCGATATCAACGATACCACCTGCATCTTGTTTTAAATGAAAAATACCGGCTTTTTGCTGTTCCGCGCTGGAACCCAGATGATCTTTCATTTTCTGCCGCATATTTTTAACTTCTGTTTGCACCTCTGCCGGATCACGCGGCTGCGTCAAAATAGCCCGGCGAATCTGTTCAAACTGCTGGCACAGTGCCACATCACCGGCAATGCTTCGTGCACGAACCAGTGCCTGGTGCTCCCACAGCCAGGCACTCTTTTTCTGGTAGGACTCAAAGGCATTAATACTGGATACCAGCACACCGGCATCCCCGGATGGCCGCAGCCGCATATCCACTTCATAAGCGCGGCCATCCAGCGTCTGGGTGGTTAGCAAGGCCATCAGCTTTTGTGCTACCCGCACACCAAACTCCATGCCACTCACCGATTTTTTGCCCTCGGTTTCCGACTGCTCTTCCACCTCATGCACAAATACCAGATCAAGGTCGGAACCATAACCCAGCTCAATCCCCCCCAGCTTGCCATAACCAATCACGGCAAAAGCAGGATGTTCAGCAGTAAGTAAATCAGCATTTTTACGGCGCGGAAAACCATGTCTGGCAGCGACAATATTAATGGCAAGCTGTAATCCCGCCTGCACCACCACTTCTGCAATATCGGTTAAGGCATCCGATACCTTCATCAATGGACGTTCTGCCAGTACATCACTGGCAGCCACAGCAAGTACCTGGCTTTTCTTGAACAGGCGCAACACCCGCATCTGCTCTTCAATATCGTCCAGTTCCACCCTTAATAATTGCTGGCGCAGGTTGTCCTGCAAGTCTGCCTTGGTGGGCAATTCAAAATTAGTGGACAGAAACTCATCCAGCAACACCGGATAGTGGGTAAGCTCCTGGCTAATCCACGGGCTGGTTGCCACAATATCCACCAGGCGATGCAAGGCACCCTGGTTTTCTATCAGCATCACCAGATACACACTACGGCGCAGAATACTTTCAATTAAGGGAATCAGCCGTAATAAAGGTGTTTCCACATCCGGCTTTTTTAATAACACATCCAGTAAACGCGGCCATAACATATCCAGGCGTTGCCTGGCAGTATCGGGTAACTTCTTTAGTGCATTACCCTGCCAGAATGCCTGTAACTGTTGTTTGGCATCATCACTTAGCCTGTTTTCCAGTTGGCCCGTTAAATCCTGCTGACCATCGGATGATGGCTCCACATTAATCCGCTCACTGATCAACGCAGCAAACTGGGTGCTGACCACTTGCCGGACTTGCTCTAGCTCTTCGCTAAACGCTGTCCAGTCTGCAAAGCCAAGTATGTGCGCAATACGCTGCTGACTGGCTGCCTGTTGGGGTAATAACTGGGTTTGCTGGTCATCCAGCGCCTGAATGGCATGTTCAACCCGGCGTAAAAACAGATAGGCCGTGTGCAAGGCATCTACATCCTGCTGGTTAATCAGGCCATGCCTGCCCAGTGCCTGCAAGGCCAGCAGGCAGTTTCGCACCTGCAATTCTTTGCGTGAACCACCGTAGATTAACTGAAAAACCTGAACAATAAATTCAATTTCACGGATACCACCATCACCCAGCTTTACATCATCTTTGGTATTACGACGCTGTACTTCACGCACAATCATCGCTTTCATTTCGCGCATGGCCGCAAAAGCGGAATAATCCACATAACGCCGATACACAAAGGGCTGGGTCATTTTTAACAGGTACTCACCGGCCGCCCCACCAGTAATTGCTCTTGCCTTGATCCAGGCATAGCGCTCCCATTCACGCCCATGCTGTGCCAGATAACGCTCCAGTGCATTGTGGCTTAAAGCCAGTGCACTGCCATCACCCCAGGGACGCAGGCGCATGTCCACCCGAAACACAAAACCATCCGCGGTTACCTGATCCAGCAGCCTGATAACAGCCTGCCCCCATTGCACAAAAAACTGCAGGTTATCAATCTGACGCTTGCCATTGGTTTCACCCGGCTCGTCAAAGGCAAAAATCAGGTCAATGTCGCTGGACAGGTTAAGCTCCCTTGCACCCAGCTTGCCCATGCCAATAACAATCAGATCCTGTACCTTGCCGTCATCACCAATCGGCTCGCCATATTTTTCTATTAAGGGCTTTCTGGCAAAGCCAACCGCCTGCTCAATACAGGCATCGGCAAAATCCGCCAGCTCACGGGTAAGGTCGACCACATTGGTTAGCTGGTTAGCATCCTGCCATATCCAGCGCAGCATCAGGCGTGCGCGCAACTGGCGCAGGGCTTTCATCCAGCTGTATTCATCCTGCTTGCCTGCCAGCTCCTGCTGTACCAGTTGCTGGATATACTCGCTGGTTAATGGCTGCAAATACTGGTCTTGGGCATAGTCATGCTGCCATTGTTCCGGCAATTGCTGCATGACCAGTTGCGCATAGTTACTGGCGAGTAATGTTTTTTCCAGAGCGACTGGATCGATTAACTGTTGTGTAGACAACACGCTACCCCTATGCAGACTTCCATTTTTTAGTGATGATACGGGATTAGCCGGGATTTTTTTAGAAAGTTATACTATTGATATACAAATTAATTACTTTGCACGCAGATTAAACACTCTAGAATAAAAAATAATCAGCACAGCATTCTACAGCTAAACATTACATAGCTTTTTTAGCCGGTCATTCAACATCACTCCAATACCATCAGGTTCTATCATGAGCGAATCCAATAATAAATCCGTTTTACCCTGGCTAAGCCTGGGGGCTGTACTTGCCCTGGGCTTTATCATTGCCGCATTCATTCTGGCACACAGTGCCAAACAGATTGCCTCCTCACGCGAAAGCATTACGGTTAAAGGCACCGCAGAAAAAGCGGTTAAGGCGGATAAAGCCATCTGGAGTGCAACAGTAACCGTGCAGGCAGGTACCATTGCCGAAGCATTACCGCAATTACAGCAAAAAATCCAGCTGGTTAAAAGCAAACTGACCGAAGCACAGCTGATTAATGCCAGTGACGTACAGCAATATGACTGGACATCCACCCTGGTTTACGAGCGCACAGATAATGGTTATGAAGGCCGCCTGCTTGGCTATCAGGTTTCACAACAGGTAGGTATTGTTTTAAAAGACGTAGGACTGCCCGCCAAGCTGGATGATCGGATTAACCAGCTGATTCTGCAAAATATTCCGGTAGAACGCAATGCCACGCAGTATCTGGTATCCAATATTGAAAATATAAAACTGTCGCTGATTTCATCAGCCACTAAAAATGCGCATGACCGCGCGCTGGAATTCGCC
>JASLIR010000234.1 GCA_030152125.1 Alkanindiges sp. | reverse complement strand
AAGCGGCTTATCTTGAACTCAAGTTAATAAAGTATACAAGGCTAAAGCAGATTAGCTGATCACCAGCAACTGCTTTAGCCAGTCTATAAACACACTAATGCGTGATGGCAGGTATTCACGGTTCTGGTACAGGATATGAATGGGCATGGCTGGGGCAGTGTGTTGCTCCAGCACGGTTTTTAAGCTGCCAAGTGCCAGTTCATCCACCACATCAAAATGCGGTACCTGAATAATGCCCAAGCCTGCCTTGGCGGCGGCAATATAGGCTTCGGTATTATTCACGCTAATTCTGCTATTTAGCATGACATGCTTATCCGCATATTCAAACATGGCCTGCCGCTCACCCACCGCGCCCGCATAGTTCACCACATAGTGCTGGTTTAAATCTTCCAGATCGGCTGGCATCCCCATACGCTGCAAATAGGCCGGGCTGGCACAGTTTACCATGCGCAGGTTGCCCAGTTGCCGGGCAATCAGGCTGCTGTCCTGTAAGCGCCCGACACGTACCGCGCAATCAATGCTTTGTTCCAGCAGGTCATTAAACTGGTCGCTGCTATGCAACTGGATATGAATGTCCGGATATTGCCGGTAAAAATCCGGCAGGGCGGGAATCACCAGGTGGTGCGCAATACGGTTAGGCATGTCCACCCGGATTACCCCGCGATACAGCTGGGTGCTTTGCTGTGCCTGCTGTTCCAGATAATCAAAATCAGTTAGTAAATTCTGGCATAGTGGCAACAGGTTTAAGCCATCCTGCGTAAGCGTGACCCGGCGGGTAGTACGCTGGAACAGGCGTACCGAATAAAATGATTCCAGTTGCTGTACAGCAAAGGTCACTGTGGAGCGCGGCAGATTCAATTGCTGTGCCGCCGCGGTAAAACTGTTTAGCTTGGCCACACAGCTAAAAATGCGTAGTTGCTCAATACGGTCCAGCATGGCTTAACTATTCTATTGTTTGCGATTACTGGATAATAAAACCAAAAAAGCATTATTTATCATATTTTACAAAACAATTAACATCATGTTGCCGAATAAATGCACAAAGGATATATCCATGAGCAAGCATGATTTAAAAGATAAAGTGGTGGTAATCGCTGGAGGTGCCAAAAACCTGGGTGGACTGATTAGCCGCAAGTTTGCCGAGCACGGGGCCAAACTGGTGATTCATTATCATGGTGATGCTGCCAAAGCGGATGCTGAAGCCACACTGGCTGAAGTTAAAAAGCTGGGTGGCGATGGTATTCTGTTTCAGGCTAACCTGGGCGATATCAGCAACATCAGCAAGCTGTTTGATGTAGCTAAACAGCAGTTTGGCGGGGTAGATATTGCCATTAACACCGTGGGCAAGGTGCTGAAAAAACCGTTTCTGGAAACCACGGAAGCCGACTATGACAGCATGAGTGACATTAACGCCAAAATTGCCTATTTCTTTATTCAGGAAGCGGGTAAGCAGCTGAATGATGGTGGCAAGATTTGTACCATCGTGACCTCGCTACTGGCGGCCTATACCGGTTTGTATTCTACCTATGGCGGTTTAAAGGCCCCGGTAGAGCATTTTACCCGTGCAGCGTCCAAGGAGTTTGGTGGGCGGGGTATTTCCGTGACGGCAGTGGCACCGGGGCCCATGGACACGCCGTTCTTTTACGGGCAGGAAACCCCGGATGCGGTGGCCTATCACCAGTCGGCCTCTGCATTGGGCGGCTTAACCAACATTGGGGACATTGAGCCGCTGGTGCGTTTTCTGGTGACCGATGGCTGGTGGATTAGCGGGCAGACCATTTTTGCCAATGGTGGTTACACCACACGCTAATTCAGAGACGGATTGATAAGGCAGGCTGTTTAGCCTGCTTTTGGTGTTTAAGGATAAACATAAAAAGGGGGATTGATGATGCAGGATTATAAGGTTTTGCATGCAAAAAATGCGCAGCATCAACTGATGGTACGGGTATTGTTTAATGAGGAGCAACCAGTGAGTGTGCTGGATCACATGGAAGGGTTTGCTTATCCCATTTTAGGGCATAGCAGTAAATTGGGTTTACTGACTATACGCAACCCAAAAGGCGGCGGTTTGTATAGCGTGTTTTATAGGCAGGAGGGATTAGTGGAGTAGAGGGCAAAAAATATTTTATTTAAATTGCCAAAAGACTTTTGTTTTTAATGGAAATAATATCAAATTTAGATATTAATAAATCAAATGATATTCAATCGTCAGGGATTACACAATATGAGTGAAAATGCTTTTCATATCATCATTAAGGATCATGCATACCTGCCGAGCAGGCAACAACAGGAACAGGCGTATGCATTCTTTGAGGTGCTTGTTCCTGAGTCGGAATGGAGCTATGAAGAGTCACACCAGCAGCCTGTACTTGTCGGTTCGGATTACTCAGATATAAAGTGTATCAAATGTCATACAGTGTTATCGGTGTGGGATTCTGGTCCTGCATCAGACTGGTGGAATCAGCTTAATGAAACAGATGCTTTTTCATCGGCAGATACCACACTGGTCAACATGCCATGTTGCCAGCAGACGCTTCCCTTAGCAGATGTTTTATTGATTGCAGGGGATGAGCCGGCCGCAGGTTTTACCCGTTTTCAGTTAAGTGCGCTGGAACCATCAGGTAGCAGTGATTTCTGGCAGCTTGAGGAAGATGAGCCTGAGGAAGATGATGAAGATACCGAGGCGCTTTATTATGGCACGCAATTAAAGCCCGAAGCTGTACAACGTATTGAGGCCTTGCTGGGTAGTTCCGTCCTGTGCATTTGGGAGCGTAAATAGCCCGAAGGGTGGACAGACAGGATTGTCGCGCTTGATCTTCCTGCCTATGCCACCTAAAGTAAGCCACTAAACAGATTCACAGGGATGAAAATAATGGGCATGGATTCAGTAAAACAGCAGGTGAGTGCTGAAGAATGGAAGCTGCGGGTGGATTTGGCGGCTGCTTATCGGCTGGTGGCCTTGTTTGGCTGGGATGATCTGGTGTTTACCCATATTTCCGCCCGTGTACCGGGGCTGGAACATCATTTCCTGATTAACCCTTACGGTATGATGTTTGATGAAATTACCGCTTCCAGTCTGGTGAAGATTGACCTGAACGGCAACAAGGTCAGTGAGAGTGGCTATGCCAACAACTATGATATTAACCCGGCCGGATTTACCATTCACAGTGCCATTCATGCCGCACGCGAAGATGCCTTGTGTGTGATGCATACGCACAGTATTAATGGCGTGGCAGTATCGGCGCAAAAGGAAGGGGTGCTGCCTATTTCGCAGCAGGCCAGTGTGGTGTTGTCATCACTGGGCTATCACAATTATGAAGGCATTGCCCTGCGCGAGGACGAAAAGCCGCGACTGGTAGCCGACCTTGGCGAGAACAACTTTTTTATGCTGCGTAACCACGGCCTGCTCACTGTGGGGAGCACCGTGGCGGACGCCTTCCTGTTTATGTACCTGTTTGAAGCAGCCTGTATGATACAGATCCGCGCGCAGGCTGGTGGTGGCGAGCTGGTGAGTATTGATCCACGTATTATTGCCGGAGTGAAGGCTGCTACCCAGCAGGTGACTAAAAATGCTGGTGGTGGTCTGGCTTGGCCGGGGCTGTTAAGAAGGCTGGACCGGAAAAATCCGGGGTATGCGGATTAGGTGCGAAGTTTTAGAAAGCCTATGGCTAAAGGATTGTAGTTTTAAATCTGCCGACCTCACCCCAGCCCTCTCCTTTCAGGAGAGGGAGCTCCTTCTCCTGTGGGAGAAGGTTGGGATGAGGGTAGCGGTTTTTGATGATCTTACTTTGTATTTAACACAGTAAGGAATGACTTAACTCACACGATCACCGGCTTTGGCACCATGGTCTGGGGACAGCAGGAAAATGCCGTCATCATTGCCGGCAGCCAGCACCATGCCGTTGGATACGCCAAAGCGCATTTTGCGCGGGGCAAGGTTAGCCACCACCACGGTTAAACGACCAATCAAGGCTTCAGGTGCATAGGCACCACGGATACCACTAAACACGGTACGCGGTTCGGCATCGCCAGCGTCCAGCGTTAGCTTCAGCAGCTTGTCAGAACCTTCTACCGTTTTGGCATCCAGAATTTTTGCCACGCGCAGCTCAACTTTTACAAAGTCATCAATGGCAATCTGGCCGGGTGCGGCATCAGCCTTACTAGCTGCTTTAGCCTTGCTGTTATCCGTCTTTACTGCTTCAGTTTTCGCCGATGTAGCTTTGGTTGCGGTCGGTGCCAGTGACTCTTTAGAGGCTTCAACCATGGCATCCACTTTCAGCTTGTCTACGCGTTGTAGCAGTGGCTGGAAGGCTTTTACTTCGTGATCCAGCAGTACATGCGTGCGGGAAGCAAAGTTGATGCTATCCAGATTAAAGAACATTTGTGCCTGTGCACACAGGTTAGGCAATACCGGCGCCAGATAAACCACCAGTTGACGGAACAGGTTTAAACCGACAGAGCAGACGTCCTGTACTTCACGTTCCATGCCGTCAATTTTAGCCAGCGCCCATGGCTTTTTCTCGTCGATGTACTGGTTGGCCTTGTCTGCCAGTTGCATGATCTCGCGGATGGCACTGCTAAACTCACGGGCTTCATAGGCTTTGGTAATGCTATCGCCCGCGTCAATAAACTCCTGTACCAGTGCAGGCTCGGAACACAGGGCAGACAGTTTATTGTCATACTTGGTGTTAATAAACTTGGCACAGCGGCTGGCAATATTGACTACCTTACCCACCAGGTCACTGTTTACCTTCTGTACAAAGTCTTCCAGGTTCAGGTCGTTATCTTCCACCTTGTCAGACAGCTTGCTGGCAAAATAGTAACGCAGGTATTCCGGGTTCAGGTTTTCCAGATAGGTTTCTGCCTTGATAAACGTACCGCGCGACTTGCTCATTTTTTCGCCATTGACCATTAAAAAGCCATTGACGAAAACACTGGTAGGGGTGCGGTAACCGGCACCTTCCAGCATGGCAGGCCAGAACAGCGCATGGAAGTACACAATATCCTTGCCGATAAAGTGATACAGCTCAGTGGTACTGTCCTTTTTCCAGTAGTCGTTAAAGTCAATGCCTACGTTCTTGGCGTAATGTTCAAAACTGGACATATAGCCAATCGGCGCATCTACCCACACATAAAAGTATTTGTTCGGTGCATCGGGAATTTCAAAACCGAAATAAGGCGCATCCCGGGAAATATCCCAGTCATTTAAGCCGGCCTCAAACCATTCATCCAGCTTGTTGGCAATGCTTACAGGCAGGCGTTTTTCTGCACGCGTCCACTGTTTCAGGTAATCATTAAAATCTGGCAGTTTAAAAAAGTAATGGTCAGACTCTTTTAATACTGGCGTAGCGCCACTCAGGGTGGAGTAAGGGTTTTTTAGTTCGGTAGCGTTATAAGTGGTGCCACAGGATTCACAGGCATCACCGTACTGGTCAGCCGTGCCACATTTAGGGCATTCACCCTTAATAAAGCGGTCAGCCAGGAACAGGCCTTTTTCCGGGTCAAACAGTTGCTCGACCGGGCGGGTGCTGATATGCCCGGCATCGCGGTTTTTCAGGTAAATTTCCTGCGCGCGCAAACGGTTTTCCTGGCTGTGCGTGGAGTGGTAGTGGTCAAAAGCCACGCCAAAACCTGCAAAGTCACGCTCGTGTTCACGCTGTACCTGGGCAATTTGCTGTTCCGGGGTAATGCCGTTGGCTTCGGCACGCAGCATGATGGCGGTTCCATGCGCATCATCCGCACAAACGTAAGTCACCTGATGGCCCATGGAGCGCATCGCACGTACCCAGATGTCGGCCTGAATATAGCCGAGCAGGTGACCTAAGTGAATCGGGCCATTTGCATAGGGTAATGCATTGGTAACTAAAATACGTCGAACAGAATTGGGCACGGAATTTCCTCTCATCAAAGTCCAATACAGGGTAATATAACAGAGCTTTCCCTGTGTCGTCCTGCTGGAGTGTTATAGATGCCCCCTTTTTCATCAGCCCTTTCCTCTTTAAAGTCTATTTTTCAGGCAAGTGGGGGTGTTTCTGCGGAAATTTCAGCTGAAAAACTGGCCGAAGTTCTGGCTACTCAACTTTTACCGCAAACCAGCACACCGCTGGCCGGGTTGATCACCCAAAGCCAGTTGGAAAATGACGTACTGGCGCTAACCATTAAACTGCCGGTTGGTTATAAAGGTGAACCGCAACAGCTGCATGATGAACTGTCGGAAGCACTGCATAAAATTGGCAT
>JASLIR010000231.1 GCA_030152125.1 Alkanindiges sp. | reverse complement strand
CCCCGACTGTCGCCCCGAATATATTGAGGCTTTTGCCAAAATGGCCGCCCTGGCTACCAAAGCAGGTGTGGAAGGCCGCCCTTTAACAATTGAAACACCGCTGCTACATTTATCTAAAGCGAAAATCATACAATTAGGATTAGCGCATGGCGTAGACTACAGCCAAACCATCTCGTGTTATCAAGCAGATACACAAGGTCGTGCCTGTGGTCGCTGCGATAGCTGCCGCCTGCGGCAGCAGGGTTTTCTGGATGCCGAGGTAGCTGATCCAACCCACTACCAAGCTTAATATACACTTCAAGATTTAAATGACTTTGGGACGATTATGAAAAATTTTTCTGTTTTGCGTGCTGTACTACTGATGAGCACTGTGGCGATTACCGGGACAAGCTATGCTGCTGAGGGCAAAGCAAGTACCGACATTAAGGGTGACATGATTAAAACCTGTACCGACAGCCTGGTTAAAAACAAGGTACTGACCAATGCAGACGCTGCCAAGTTTTGTCGCTGTAATACCACGACTGAAGGCAACCTGAAAGTCAGTGAAACCTGGGAAATCCAGAGCCTGATCAATGCTGGCAAAGATCCTTCTACCCATCCAGCGATCCTTCGCTCTAAAAATGAAATGAAAGCCTGTGCCGGTGAGCCCTTACTGAAAACCCTGCAGGAAAAAACACTGGCCTTGCGTGCCCAGCAACAACAGCAACAAGCTGCGCCAGCACCTGCTGCGGGTAAGTAATCCATTGCTTTTTAAAGCCTAAAGGGAAGAGGGTCTGTTGCCAATTCAGATGAGGTTGCGACAGAGGACGATTTTTAGGTGATGCAAGGCACGAATTGCGATTTTTAGTGCTTCTAAAAGAGCAATGAGTAACGCAGCATGAGGAACCTTGTTCCGCAAGAAAAACGTCCCTGTCCTTGCGCTTCGAGCAAAGCAGTGCTTTGCTCTTGCTCAGGTTGTGGCTAAAATTGCCCCAAACTTCGTTGTGAAACTTGCCAAGGGATTACCATTGCCTGCGTTTCACGCCTAGTTTGAATCAATTTTAGCCGACAACGCAGTCCGCATATGAAATGTCAACAGGCCCTAATATAACTATTCCCTTTTTCATGTGAATCAGGTAAGAAATAATGAGTAACGATAATACGGAACATGATGTTCAGGCGCTGCCGGATTTGGTAGTTGACAGCACACAGGGCAGTTTTAACCTGAAAGACTTAAATAACAGCTTTAGTATTCTGTATTTTTACCCCAAGGATGCCACACCAGGTTGCAGTACACAGGCGCGGGATTTTCGTGACCTGGAACCGGAATTTAGCAAGCTGGGTGCCAAGGTATATGGGGTATCACGCGACAGTATGAAATCGCATGAACGCTTTAGTGGTAATGAATGCCTGCCCTTTCCACTGATCAGCGACCCGGAAGAAGCCCTGTGCCGCCTGTTTGATGTGATTAAGCAGAAAAACATGTATGGCAAACTGGTACAGGGCATCGAACGCAGCACGTTTCTGTTTGATCAAAACGGTAAACTGCTACAAAGCTGGCGCAAGGTAAAAGCGCCCGGCCATGCCGAGTTTCTGTTAAAACATATCCAGTCCTTAACGGCCTGATCAGAACGCACTATGAGACACAACGCGCCAATCCGTCTGATTGGCGTTTTTTATTGCTGATTCCACATGTGCCGTAAGGCAGCATAATGCACTGTGTGCTGAAAATCCCTTAAAAACTGGATAGTGCTGAACGGAACCAGTGAGGTATCCGGCAGCTCTCCGGCCAGGTATTTCTCACGGATTGGGGTAGCTGATAAATGATAGAAGTTATCCAGTTCTACCAAAGGCCAGTCAGGAAACAACGCCAGGTAATAAGAGCTTTGATCCTTAAAATGGCCTATCAACCCCACTTTTTTAGCAGGATCGGCCACAATATCGGCCACAGCCTGTTTCACGGCCTTGGTCCATTTCACATCATTATACACATCCACCAGCGCACCAAACCGGATGCGCTGCTGTTGCCCGGCTGGCAGTGCTGCCAGAATCATCTGCTCACGCTCAGCCACGCTAAATACGTTTTTTAAGGTACGCTCAGGCTGTGCCGACCCCAATAAAATGATCACCTGCTGGCTGTGTTTAAATGCTTCCTCTATAACTGCCAGATGTGCCAAATGAAAAGGCTGAAAACGGCCTATAAAAATTAAATAATCAAACTGGATATTCATTTAAACCAGGAAGGCAGTAAAAGAGTACATCCACAATTATACAGGATGTACCCTGTGCCCTAATCAGAATTTACCTATAAGGCTTATAAAGAAAATTTAGCAGCACTTTACCAGCAAATCAGTTCAATCACATCAAAGGCAGGCTGCTCATAAGGATGCGCTTCTTTCATAACTTTAAGTACCCGTGCCAGTTTTTCCTTGGGCAGAATCACCTCAACACGCCATTCCGGCACCAGTTCCAGTTTGTCTATTTCACCAACATGCGGCTGCGCACCTTTTAACGGGCGGAATTGCCCCTGCCCAAGGGTTTGCCAGGCACACTGATCATAATGCCCCTGTTGACCTGCCCCGGCTTTAAATACGGCTTGCTTTACCTGCTCAACATCACTTTCCGGTACAAAAAAAACCAATTTATACACTACACTACTCTTCCTTAAACTTCACACAGTTATCATTATTCACCGCGTTGCCTTATCATATCTCCTGCACAAATGAAGCATGCCCGTTTTTATTTTATAACTTATACATGACCAACCGTGCTGGCAAAACATGATGCAATGCCTTGCTAAGATAGCGCCAAAGCCTTGTAGCGTCTATGCCTTACAACACTGTTTGTACAATAAAAAAAGCCGCAGTATTGCGGCTTTTTTACAACGGCGTATGCAGCTTAACCTACAAATGCACGCGCATTACGGAACAGGCGTAACCACGCACCATCTTCAGTCCAGTCTTCCGGTTTCCAGGAATGCTGCACGGCACGGAACACACGCTCAGGGTGCGGCATCAGAATCGTAGCACGGCCATCCGCACTGGTTACCCCGGTAATTGCTTCCGGTGAACCATTTGGATTTAATGGGTAATGCTGGGTTGGATTACCCAGGCTATCTACATAACGCAGAATCACCTGCTGGTTGGCGTTCAGGCTGGCTAACTGTTCAGCACTCGCCACCACACGGCCTTCACCATGCGCAACAGCAATCGGCAAAATCGAACCTTCCATATCCTGTAACAGCACGGAACGGGATTTTTCTACACGCACGTTTACACTGCGTGCTTCAAACACTTCGCTGGTATTGCGGTGGAAACGTGGCCAGTGTTCAGCGCCCGGAATCAGGTCTTTTAACTGGGACAGCATCTGGCAACCGTTACACACGCCTAAACTGAAGGTGTCGTCACGCTTAAAGAAACGTTCGAACTGGTCACGCAATTTGGCATTAAACAGAATGGATTTCGCCCAGCCACCGCCAGCGCCCAGTACGTCACCGTAACTGAAACCACCACAGGCTACCAGACCTTCAAACTCAGCCAGGTTAATGCGCTCAGCCAGCAAGTCACTCATGTGCACGTCAACCGTGGCAAAACCAACCTTGTCAAAGGCTGCTGCCATTTCCACCTGACCATTCACGCCCTGCTCGCGCAGAATCGCCATTTTAGGCTTACGGAAATTCAGGTAAGGCGCTTCAATCGGCTCGTTCAGGTCAAAGCCCGGCTTGGCAATCAGGCCCTGATGGTTGTCATCAGCAATTAAGGCAAACTCCTGATCTGCCCCTTCGCTGTTATCACGCAGGCGCTGAATCTGATGGCTGACAGAAGCCCATGCCTGTTGCAGCTCAACACGGCTTAAATCCAGACCCGCAACCGTTAAACGGTCAGCGTTATTCACACTTGCCACTACAGAAATAGCATCCTGTAAAGCATGGCCTTGCAGTTCCTGTTGCAGCTGTACCCAATCCGACTGTTTCAGTTGCAGCACAGCGCCAATTTCTTCGGCAAACAGGGCTGGCAATACATTGTCATTGTTGTCAGCAGCATGCAGGTCAACACCCAGGCGCGATGCGAACATCATTTCAGCCACCGCAGCCAGCAAGCCACCATCACCAATATCGTGATACGCCAGAATCAGGCCGCGCTTGTTCCAATCCTGTACCAGATTAAACAGGGCTTTTAAATCCTCTGCACTGTCCACATCGGCCGGGGTTTCACCCAGTGCCTGATAGACCTGCGCCAGAATGGAAGCACCCAGACGGAACTTGCCACGGGACAGGTCAATACGAACCAGCACAGTGTCGTCGGCGCGCTTTAATTCCGGAGTCAGGGTTTGGCGTACATCCAGTACTGGTGCAAAAGCAGTGATAATGGCAGACATCGGTGAAGTCACGGATTTGTCTTCTACAACACCAGAGGCATCATCCTGCCAGGTGGTACGCATAGATAAAGAATCCTTACCCACCGGAATGGCAATACCCAGTTGCGGGCAAATTTCCATCCCAATGGTATACACGCCTTCAAACAGTGCCTGGTCTTCACCACTTTGACCGGCAGCAGCCATCCAGTTGGCAGACAGCTTGATATCGCTTAACTGTTCAATGCGGCTGGCTGCAATGTTGGTAATCGCTTCCGCCACCGCCAAACGTGCAGATGCCGCCGGGTTTAACAACGCCACTGGCGGGCGTTCACCCATACTCATGGCTTCGCCGGTATAGTTCTGGAAGCCGGTATTGGTGACGGCACAATCTGCCACTGGCACCTGCCAGCGACCCACCATTTGCTCACGCGCTACCAAGCCGGTAATCGAACGGTCACCAATGGTAATCAGGAACGATTTGCTGGCAACGGTTGGATGGCGTAACACACGGAAAATAGCATCTTTCAGGTCAATGGCAGACGTATCAAATGCCTGTCCCTGACGCTGCACTTTTTCATAGCTGCGTTGCAAACGTGGTGTACCACCCAGCATCACCTGCATAGGCAGGTCAACCGCCTTATTATCAAATAAAGGGTCTTTAACCGTCAGGTGACGTGCTTCAGTTGCCTCGCCCAGCACTGCAAACGGACAGCGTTCACGCGCGCACAGTGATTCAAATAACGGCAAGGATTCTGGACGGATGGCCAGCACATAACGTTCCTGTGCTTCGTTAGACCAGATTTCCATTGGCGACATGCCTGCTTCCAGTGATGGAATTTTACGCAGGTTAAGCACCGCACCCAGCTTATGGTCATTTACCAGCTCTGGCATGGCATTGGACAAGCCACCAGCACCCACATCATGAATCGACACAATCGGGTTGGCTTCTTCCATACGCCAGCAGGTATCAATCACTTCCTGACAGCGACGTTCCATTTCGGGGTTGTCACGCTGTACGGAAGCAAAGTCCAGCTGCTCGCCCATGGTACCGCTGTCCACGCTGGACGCTGCACCACCACCCAAACCAATTAACAGCGCTGGACCACCCAGCACAATCAGCAGGTCGCCTGGTTCAATCGGGTTCTTTTCTACATGGTCAGGGCGAATATTGCCATAACCACCAGCGATCATAATCGGCTTGTGGAAACCTTTTACTTCCACCTTGCCATTGACTGTAATGGCCTGCTCAAAGGTACGGAAATAACCACACAGGTTAGGACGGCCAAACTCGTTGTTAAACGCCGCAGCACCCAGCGGGCCATCAATCATGATCTGCAAGGCAGACGCCATACGCGATGGTTTGCCATACGGCACTTCCCATGGCTGCTCAAAACCGGCAATGTTCAGGTTGGACACGGTAAAGCCAGCCAGACCGGCTTTCGGTTTACCACCACGCCCGGTTGCACCTTCATCACGGATTTCGCCACCGGAACCGGTTGCTGCACCGGCAAAGGGTGCAATGGCAGTTGGGTGGTTATGGGTTTCCACCTTCATCAGAATATGTACGGCCTGATTTCTATAGCCATATTAATACTGTTTGCTGTCTTCATTCTGCTGCGGGCAAAATCGTGCAGAATCAAAACCCACAATCACCGACGCATTGTCTTTATAGGCAGACAGCACA
>JASLIR010000217.1 GCA_030152125.1 Alkanindiges sp. | reverse complement strand
GCTGGGCAAACCTTGCCACCATGGCTGCCGAACTATGCATATGTGACGTACCTACTTTGTTCAGTGCTGCTTGTGTAAAAGTAGCTTCGTGTACCAGCATATCGGCCTGCTGGCAGGCTGCAGTTAATAATTCCGGCTGGTCATTATCGCCACCAATCACCGCATGTACCTGCTGGGTTTGAGTCAGCAAAAAGTCAGCGCTCAGGTAAGTTTGGCCTGCAAATTCAATGTCCTGCCTCTGTTGCAGTTGCCCCCACAGTTTACCTTTGGGAACGCCCGTGGCAATTAAAGCCTCAGTATTCAGCCTGCTTTGCTGTTGCATGGCTTTAATACTAAATGCATGGCACGGCACCCGGTGATGCAGCGCGTGGCTTTGCAGGCTAATACCTTCGCCAATAGCCAGTGCATCTGTTTCGATGCTGCTGCTGTCAATCAACTGCACTTCATAACCCAGATGCAGGTCAGTTAGCTGGGCAGAAATTTTAAACCAGTGCAGGATTTCTGCGGGTGCAATCAACCATAAAGGTTCACGCCTGCCTGACATACCGGCACTGGCCAGTAAGCCCAGCAGGCCATAGCAATGGTCGCCATGTACATGGGTAATGCATACTGCCAGCAACTCCCTGAGCGACAGCCCGCTAAATTGCAGGCGTTGCTGGGTGCCTTCACCTGCATCCACCAGCAGCCATTTTTTGCTACTGCTACTTTTAACTGCCAGCGCCGACACATTGCGGCCGGGTGTGGGTACACCGGAAGATGTACCCAGAAATATAAACTTTAACATATTGTTATTCCATGTTATCTGGGGCTGCCCGGTTGTCGCCGGGACTGCCTGCTAGGCAATAAAGCCAATTTTTCTGCTGCCATCGCCCTTCAGTTTCATTTCCTGTTCCAGATGTTGCAATACCGCTTCAACATGGCGGAAGGGGTGGAAGTGGCTTTGCCGTACAATAATGGCAAAATCACCAGCGGTCAGTTTATTCAGGGCAGCCAACTGGTTTTTAATCACAGTCTCATCCACTACCAGTTGCAGCTTGTCGCAAACCTGATTCAGCAGTTGCAAGCGCTGCTGGTAATTCAGGTAGTCAAAGTGCAGCTTGAAGTCAAAACGGCGCAGGGCTGCCTGATCCAGATGCTCAAAACGATTGGTCGTTGCAATCATAATGCCGGAAAAGCATTCCATCTGGGTCAGGAATTCATTTACCTGGGAAACCTCCCAAGAGCGCTGTGCCTGACGGCGATCAGTCAGCAAACTATCCACTTCGTCCAGCAGCAAAATGGCCTGTTCCTGTTCGGCCTGATAAAAAGCCTGCGCCAGGTTTTTTTCCATTTCACCCAGCCACATGGACTGCAAGTCGGACACCCGTTTAATCAGCAGCGGCTTGTCCAGCTGTTCCGCCAGCCAGCGCGCAAAGGCAGTTTTACCGGTGCCGGAAGGCCCATAAAGACACAACCGGCCAAAGCCATGCTGTTTTAGCCCGCCCGTAATATCAGCCAGCGAGCTGCCGGTCTGGATAAAGCCAATGTCATAAAACTCTGGTAAAGCCGCCACATCTTTGGCTTTAACCGGTTGATGACCCTGTGCGACCAGTGTACTGGAAACCAGCCGGGTCATACTGTCATCGGCATTCAGGCTGGCATCTTCCGCCTGAATAGCGTGCAACACCTTATGTGCGCGGCTAAATACCGCGGGTGCCAGTGTGGCTGCATTGGCTAGCCGCTGCTGGCAGTCGGCACTTAACAGTGTGCCGCACTGCTGGGCAATCATCTGCTGGCGCTGTTTTTTCGGTGGAATTTTAACTTCAATTACCATGTCAAAACGGCGGATAAACGCGGCATCCATCACATCCGAATTGGAAATCCAGAAGGTGGGAGCAGGGTTGTTTTCCAGCATCTGGTTGACCCAGGCCTTGCGGCTTTGTGCGGTACTTTTTACCCCGGCACTGCCTTCAGTATCGTTAAATACATCTTCAATTTCATCAAACACCAGCAGGGCCGGGTTGTGATGAAAAATGCTTTGTGCCGCGCGATAGGCATACAGCCGCCCTGTCGGGTTAATGACATTGCCATCGGCATTTTCGCTGCTAATTTCGTAAACATCCACCCCAAGCGTATGCGCAATCACCCGGGTTAGCTGGCTTTTACCAGTGCCAGCCACACCATGTAAAAAGATGTTGACGCCTTTGGCCTTGTGTTTGAACACATGGCGTAAATAGGGCAGCAGCAGTTTAAGCTGGCTGTCCAGATGCCGGTAGTCCGCCAGCAGCAGTTCCGGTGCCGGGCTTTTACGGATGGTGCCGGCAAACAGTTCCATTGGCTGCTCGGTTTTAAGCAGCAGTTTGTCTGCCAGTTGCGAGGACATTAAGTCAAACTTGCAGCGCAAATTGGTAATGTAACTGCCATCCAGTGCGATTAGCCCACTACGCAACAGGCAGCTCTGACTGGAGAGTGCCTGACGTACTTCCTCATAGGCGATGTTCAGGATAACCGATACCACCTTGATGGCCTTGGGTACGTTCAGCGGGCCAATGCCTTCGGTAATGTCATCCAGTAGCTGTTCGGTATGCAGCATCACCACAAATGCCAGAATGCGGCATTCCACCTGACTGAGCCCAAGAATACCTTGCAGCATGTCAATATTGGCCTGCAATTCAGCCGGAGTCTGCCACTGTTGCTGTGCATAATCTGCCTCAGCCTGTTGATAAAGCTGGTGCAGCTCCTGACGTGCCTGTTCCTGCTGGTAGGCATCCGTTAGCAGGCTGTTGGAAAAGCCCAGCTGTTTGGCTATCCACAGCATCTGAAAGCCTTTTTCGTTTATAAACTGGTTGGAACCGCCCAGTAATGCCAGCGTACGCAACACCCACAGCCGGGTGAGCGGACTGAGGGTGGCGTGCCTAGCTTCTTCAATCAATTCTGCGTTTAAAACGCCTTGCTGTGCCACAGTGTGCACAGCCTGATATTGCATGTTCATTTATCAATACTTTATATTTTTTTCAGGCAGCACCAAAAGCACAGGCATAGAGAGAGCAGGCCGACGGCATTATAAGCTCAGCAAAATTTAAAACCTGTACGCATGCCCAAGCCTTCAAGCAGCCTGAATACGTTAAAATTTAAGTGTGGTTAGTACCGGAAAATCAGTGGCTGTCGGGCAGCACTCAAATCGACGGTAAGTGATAAATAGTCGTTAATAACATTGGCATCACCTTTTATTAAGTTGCAGTAGTGATTAAATGACCCGTTTGGTCCCGTTCAGGTTTTTATGGCAAACCCATTGCCAGCCATATGGTTGTTATTACGGTTAATGTCTCACTTCGTCACTTTTATATGTGTACCATATGTGTGATTGAAGCTTGCAACGGACAATATCCAGTTCTTATGTAGTATGAGAGGATGAATATCATGAATCGCTTCACAATTCATGAAGCAGAAAATAATATTTGAACTTGATGACAATTTCAAGACAATTATCAACCTTTTATCGGACATTTTTCATGATGTTTATGTCTGTAGCATATCCCAGCTTAAACTAAACTTTGCCAGATACTTTTTAACCCGGTCACTGTCGTTACTGCTACTGCGCTGCTCGCGTGATACGGCAAATAATTGCCGCCCGGCATCGGCCATGGACCTGGATTTCTGGCAGATTCTGAGTACACCAACCAGTTGAATACGGTCAAACTCATCCAGTGTTGCCAACTGCTCATCGCTTAAAAACTGTGCCAAAAAATGGCTGTCTGTGGATAACTCGCCGCTTTTCCACAGGCCAGTTTTCCCCATGTCGGTTTTCCAAAGCTGTTTCAGGCGGCCAACTTCGTGTTCCACAATGTCTTTGCTAATACGCGAACCATCTGCCAGTGTGGCCATGCGGGTGACACTGGCGGTTAAATCGCGGAAATTACCCTGCCAGGTCGCCTCGTGCGATTTGGCAAATTTTAAATAGGCTTCCAGTGCTTCACTATGAAAGCGCAGCTGGCGCTGGTGCAGGTTGGCAAAGCGCTGCAATTCAAACTCGATGTTGGGCGCAATATCTTCACTGCGGTCTTTCAGGTTGGGCAAAAAGAAAGTCCAGGTATTTAAACGCGCCCATAAGTCCTCACGGAAACGGCCGGCAATCACTTCATCACGCAAATCGCGGTTGGTACCGGCAATCATTTGAAAGCTGGCCTGTACTTCCTTATCGCTCCCTACGGGGAAGAATACCTTGTCTTCCAGTGCCTTGAGCAACATGGCCTGTTCGTCCAGTCCCAGTTCGCCAATTTCATCCAGAAACAGAATGCCATCATCGGCACTTTTTAGTATACCGGTACGGTTGGCTGCCGCGCCGGTAAAAGCACCCTTAATGTGACCAAACAGGGTAGACATGGCACTGTCGCCGCGCAGGGTGGCACAGTTGACATCAATAAAGCGTCCGCTCAGGTGAAACTTGTCTTTTTTAAGCTGGAAAATTTGTTTGGCCAGATGTGACTTACCCACACCGGTAGCCCCCATAATCAGAATTGGCGCGCTGGAGCGGGTAGCGACCAGTTCTACCTCTTCTATCAGGCGGTTAAACGCCTTGTTATAGGTAGCAATATTGGCTTTTAGTTGCTGCCAGTTGGCAGTTTTTTCTTTTTCGAAGCGCAGGTTAATTGCATCGTAGCGCGATAAATCCAGATCAATAATGCGGTATTGGCCAGCCGGCATTTTTTTGTCGGTAGGCGAGCTTTGAATCAGCTTGGCGGGCAGGTAATTTGCATCTACCAGCAGGTACCAGCAAATTTGCGCCACATGGGTTCCGGTGGTGATATGCAGCAGGTAGTTATTTTTTTTGGTATCAAAGGGATAGTTCTTAACAAAGTCGTACAGCGCGCCGTACATGTCGGCAAAGTCCCAGGCATCGCGGATATTCACCTTCACACCGGTAACGGTGGTATCTGGGGAAATTTGCGTGGTGTCTTCACGTAAAAAATCCACTAGTGCTTTACTGCGTGCATCGTGCAGCAGTACCAGTTCATCTACCATCAGGTCTTCATGCATTAGCAGGCTCATGGTCGGGCGCCAGCGCTGCCAGCGGTCATCTTTTTTACCCTGATCCAGCGTGGTACCGACAAAACCAATAACCACGGTTTTTTTATTCATACTGATATTCATGCTACGAGCTAGATTTGCTGATATTTATTTTTATAGTTATATATTTTTTAAGATAAAAAATATATCTGAATTTTATAGTTGTTTGCTGTTGGTATTTGCTGATTAAAAATATTTTTTATAATTAAAACATTGGCTTGTGATTTATTTTTCGGCTTAAAAATAAAAGTTGGCACAGCTACTGCAATAAGCATGGCATGAGATGATGAATGTAAACACTAGATTTTATATAGATAACAAGAGGATGTGTCATGGTAAACAAGACAGTATTTGCCTCTCAGGCTAAAACTGCACAAGCAGCAGTACTGAATGAGGCGGGTGGACGAGCCTATAAACTGGAATCCCGTGCTGCGCTGGCACAGCTGGCAGCAACCGGAACCTTAAACCAGACGTTTTATCAGGATGCGCAGGTACAGTTGCAACAGGTGCTGGATATTGCGGCTGAGGTAGCGCCGGAATTTATTGCCAAAACGGCGGTGTATGCACGCCAGTATGCCTATATGAAGGATATGCCGGTGGTGTTGCTGGCACTATTATCCCAACGTGATGCAGCACTGTTTAAACAGGTGTTTCCGCTGGTGGTGGATAACGGCAAGCAGTTGCGCAACTTTGTGCAGGTAATGCGCTGCGGGGTAATTGGCCGGAAATCACTTGGGAGCATGCCTAAACGCATGGTGAATAACTGGCTGCTGGCGGCATCCGGCAAGCAATTGCTGGCGGCCAGCATTGGGAATGAGCCTTCACTGGTGGATGTGTTGAAAATGACCCATCCAAAACCAGTGACCAGCGAACAGGAAGCTTTTTTTGCTTATGTGCTTGGGCGCGAGCATCAGGCCGATGCCTTGCCTGCCAATGTACAGGCGCTGGAAAAATTCCGTGCTGGTGTAACGGCAGAAGTGCCGGATGTACCAATGCAGTTGCTGACCAGCCTGCAATTAACTGCGGAGCAATGGGCTGAAGTGGCCAGAAATGGTTCCTGGCAGATGCTGCGCATGAACCTGAATACCCTGTTACGGCATGGCGTATTTGATATTGCAGGCATGCCGGAAGTAGTGGCCGCCAAACTGGCGGATGAAAAAGCCATTGCCAAAAGCCGGGTGCTGCCTTATCAGTTAATGATGACTTGGGCGGCAGTGGATGATGCTGTGCCAGCTGTGGTTAAACAGGCGCTGGAACAGGCTATGCAGCAGGCGCTGGTGAATGTGCCAAAACTGCAGGGCAATGTGGTGGTAGCGATTGATGTGTCAGGTTCCATGTCCAGTTCGGTAACGGGTTACCGGCAAGGTGCGACATCCAAACTGCGTTGTGTGGATGCAGCGGCGTTGTTTGCCAGCGCCTTAAAACAGGTGAATCCGCAAATCCGCCTGATGCCGTTTGATACGGAAGTGCGTTATTTACCGGAACAGCGTGCGCTGGGTTTAACCGACAAAATCCGTGAGCTTTTTACTGGTAAAGAGCGCAGTGTGTTTGATCTGGCACAGCAACTGGCTGCCATGTGTGGTGGTGGTACGGATTGCAGCAAGCCCTTGCGCAAGCTGAATGATGAAAGTGCAGGGGTGGATCTGGTGATTTACTTTTCTGACAATGAATCCTGGGCTGATCAGTTGCCAAATCGCCGTAGTTACACAGGCATGATGCAGCAATGGGCGGTGTTGAAGCAGCGTAACCCACAGGCCAGACTGGTATGTGTGGATGTGCAACCTTATGTGACCGCGCAAATGCCGGAACGTGGGGACGTGATGAATATTGGTGGTTTTGGCGATGATGTATTTCGCCTGATTGACCTGTTTGCTAAGGGTGAGCTGCATGCAGAGCACTGGGTAAACGAAATTGAAAATATACAGTTGACGCAAACCCAGCTTAGAGCAAGCTGATTTGCAAGGAATATGCACAACGAATGCATCAGGAACTACATCCTTCCACGCTGACGTTTCTGAGTAACCTTGTTGTTGTGCATATAACCATAGTCCCGTACAAATGCCGTAGGAACTACATTTTAGGTATGTCTCCGTTTCTGCATGTTTTGTTGTATGGGATGTTGGTGTAAAAAGTAGTTGATGCCAAATGCAGTCAGGACTACATAGGGCTTCACCGCCAGCAATGGCCTGATGGTTCGAGTCCATCTTCATTGATTTATTGAAATCAGTGAATGGCGGAAGGGTAGACGCAGTGAAAGAAGTCTTGGCGATTTATTGTTGGCAACAGCTGTGTAAGGCATAAAATGCGGTAAGGACTACACTCCACGGTGGTAATGCAGGTAACCAGTCCTGCCCATGGCTTGCGGGTCATGGTCGTCTAATCAGGACATCGCTGCTATTCTTTACGATTCTTTGTTTATGTCTGTTTTAAGGTTGCTACAAATGCGGGTTGGACTACATCATAACGAGGCTTTTCCCCTTAAGGGGAAGCAAAGTGTCTGACTATTTGTTTGTTGTAGTTGCTGTTTTAAAGCCATAAATGCTGATTGGACTACAAGGTGACGCGCAAGCGAGGGTTCGAATCCCTATCCCTCTCTTTTGTGTGGGGGAGATGTCTAATCGATTGTTGTTATGGCTGTTTT
>JASLIR010000208.1 GCA_030152125.1 Alkanindiges sp. | reverse complement strand
CAGGCAGACCTGATGACGCTTATCCGACTATCTATTTTATTCGGCTTCGATACACTGAATAAAAACCAGTTTTATGTGGAAATTATCCGGCACTGGCATAACCTGCCGCAAACCAAGGCTACCGAGGTGATGCTGCAGCATTTTTTTGACCTGGGCCAGCAGCTACTGCTTAAGCACCATCAACGTATTGCTCTGACCAATTTAAATACCAAGCTGTTTGTTATCATTCATAGCACCATTTACACCATGATGCGCTATATCGGCTTGCGGCCAACCTTAATGACACAGGATGACATTGTAGAGGAGTTAACCCAGATGATTTCCAGTTACCTGCAATTGCGGTCTGTATAGGGTCTGTTGACATTTCATATGCGGACTGCGTTGTCGGCTAAAATTGATTCAAACTAGGCGTGAAACGCAGGCAATGGCGAGCCCTTGACAAGGTTCACAACGAAGTTTGGGTAAATTTTAGCCACAACCCGAAGGGACAGGGATGTTTTTTGCCGCTGCTGCGTTATTCATTGCTCATTTAGAATAACTAAATATCACAATTCATGCCTTGCATCGTCTAAAAAACATCCTCTGGCGCAACCACACCTGAATTGTCAACAGCCCCTAAATAACCGCGTTAAATATTGACCTTTCGCTGCAATTAGAGTAAAAACTCTAAAATAGAGCAATTACTCTAAAAGGCATGTTATGAACGCTCAGCTCAATACTGTGGCAGAACACCAGATTGGCCGTAAAGCCTGGTTGCAGCATACCCAGGGACGCTTGTCCTTTAAGGACAGACTGCATTTAATAGCCCGCTCACTGACACCCACCATGCAGCAGCTGGGCAAAATGCACTGGGCTGCGCATCGCAAGGCAGCGCCAAATCCGGCCATCCATTTAACGGTGGATACCCTGCAGCTACCGGACAGTTATGACACCCGGCAAGCCTTGCAGGAAGTACAGGATTGTGCCAGTGAAGCGGTGCTTAATCATTCCATCCGTACCTGGTTTTATGCAGCGGCATTTGCACGGCTGGCGCATTTGCCGGTTGATCAGGAGTTGCTGGCAGCCGGGTGCTTGTTGCATGATTTAGGGGTGGCCAGTAAATATCACCATTACCATCCAGACTGCCAGTGTTTTGCCGGGCAAGGGGCTTATGCAGCAGCAGACTGGGCAAAGCAGCAGGGCTGGCCAGAACTAAAGCAGGATTTATTGTTTGATATGATTTGCCTGCATATGAATGCCTATGTGCCATTATCCGAAGGTAGTGAAGCGCATGCACTGCAGCAGGCCACTGCCTGTGATGTGATTGGTTTGCGTATGCAGGAGTTGCCTGTGGCCTACCGGCAGGATGTGCTGGCGGCTTATCCACGCCTAAACTTTAATGAGGCATTTCTGGCATTTACCAGGGATGAGGCGAAAGTGAGGCCAAAATCGCGCACTGCATTAATGCTGGATATGGGCTTTGAGCTGTATTTGAAAACCAATCCCTATCAGGACTGACCTTCAAAGCAGACTATAAGAACAGGGCATAAAAAGCAGGGTATAAATTACCCTGTATCCAGGTCGCTAAAATTACAGGATTGGGAGAAATTCCAGCGACCTGTCAAGGGTTTAACACTCAGCCTGTACGGCTTGTCAGGCTGGGGCAGTTAAAGCTTACCAGTGCTCGCCCGGGAACAGACGTACAAACAGTTTCTGTTTCAGGTTGAGCTTGCCGGTTTGTTGTACCGCTTCCGCCTTTTTGCCCTTGGCAGCAGTAGAGCTGGGGAACAGGCGATAGCCTACGGACAATACAAAGTCATTAAATTTGGGTGCCAGCGCATAGCTGACAGCGGCAAAGGTGCCTACCGCTGTGGCAATGCTTTTTGGCTTTTTAATCAGGGCTTCGGCCACCAGGTCAGCCGCCTGCTGCGGGCTAAGTGTTGGAATGTACTTATAGATGGTGGTTGGCGCGATCATTGGGGTGCGCACCAGCGGCATGTAAATAGAAGTGAAGTGAATTTTATGTGCACGTACTTCAGCGGACAGGCAACGGCTAAACGCATCCAGTGCCGCTTTACTGGCCACATAGGCAGAAAAGCGCGGGGCATTGGCCAGTACACCAATGGAGCTGATGTTGATGATATGGCCGCTTTTACGGTTGATCATGTGTGGCAGCACGCCCAGAATTAAACGGATGGCACCAAAGTAGTTTAGCTGCATGGTGCGCTCAAAGTCATGGAAGCGGTCGATGGACTCATTCACGGCACGGCGGATGGAACGGCCGGCATTGTTGATCAGGATGTCAATATGACCTACTTCAGCCAGAATCTGCTGGGCGCATTCATCAATCGATTCCATGCTGTTCAGGTCACATGGAAATACCGAGGCCTTGCCGCCAGCCTGTTCAATCTCTGCTTTAACCAGATCCAGTTTTTCTTTGGTACGCGCTACCAGTAATACATGGGCACCAGCAGCGGCCAGTTGCTGTGCTACAGTCAGGCCTATACCGCTGGAGGCGCCGGTAATCAGGGCTACTTTGTTTTTAACGACCTTGGGTAAGGCTGAGCGAAATTGTGTTGTCATAATGGTCCATTCCTGTTTAAAAGAACTAAATACTAATTGCCGTATTTGATGTGAATATAGTTATGCAATGGCAAAAAAAAATATACACCGTTCGTCGGATCAAAAAATAAGCTAAAAAATTATAATTATTTGAATTTAAATAAATATATTTTTGCTCTCTAGAGCAATTATTCTAAAAAATAGATCAAAAAATCATCAAGTCTTTGCTCTAATTTCTAAATAATAGCTTAATTAAAATTAAAGTAATTGCTCAAAATTTAAAAATGGCAATTAGACTTTGGCCGCAGGTGCCGGGCAGGTTATTTGAGAAAATTTCAATGTAAGTATTTATGAAAAATGCGTGACTTCTTAGGGCTTGTTTACATTTCATTTGCTGATTGCGTTGTCGGCTAAAATTAGATCAAACAAGGCGTGAAACGCAGGCAATGGCGAGCCCTTGCTAAGTTTCACAACGAAGTTTGGGGTAATTTTAGCCACAACCTGAAAGGACAGGGATGTTTTTTGCCGCTACTGCGTTATTCATTGCTCATTTAAAATGACTAAATATCGCAATTCATGCCTTGCATCGCCTAAAAAACATCCTCTGTCGCAACAGTATATGAATTGTCAACAAGCCCTCTAAATCAGTTATACTACGCGGCAAATTTTCTCATGTTTTTACGATCAGGCGATCATTTTTTATTTTTGTTGTGATGTGCAATGCCGGTTTTGCGATAGACCGATGTTGTAATAGATAGGAATCCCCAGTGGCTCAATATATTTATACCATGAACAAGGTATCCAAACTGGTTCCGCCCAAGCGCGAAATCCTGAAGGATATCTCTCTGTCATTTTTCCCCGGCGCCAAGATTGGTGTGCTGGGCCTGAATGGTGCCGGTAAGTCTACCTTACTGCGTATTATGGCGGGTGTGGACAAGGATTTTAATGGTGAAGCGCGTGCGCAGCCGGGTATCAAGATTGGTTATCTGGAGCAGGAACCACCGTTAGACCCGAATAAGGATGTACGTGGCAACGTGGAAGATGGCTTGCGAGAGCCACTGGATGCCTTGGCGCGTCTGGATGAAGTGTTTGCTGAGTATGCGGCTGAAGATGCCGATTTTGATGCACTGGCCAAAGAGCAGGAAAAACTGGAAGCGATTATCCAGTCCTGGGATGCGCACAACCTGAATAACCAGCTGGAACAGGCTGCGGATGCCTTGCGTTTGCCACCGTGGGATGCTGATGTAAACAAGCTGTCGGGTGGTGAGCGCCGCCGTGTGGCTTTGTGCCGCTTGTTGCTGTCCAAGCCGGACATGCTGCTGCTGGACGAACCAACCAACCATCTGGATGCCGAGTCGGTATCCTGGCTGGAGCGTTTCCTGAAAGACTTCCCGGGTACTATTGTAGCCATTACCCACGATCGCTACTTCCTGGATAACGTGGCCGAGTGGATTCTGGAACTTGACCGTGGTCATGGTATTCCTTACCAGGGCAACTACACCAACTGGCTGGAACAGAAAACTGCGCGTTTAGAACAAGAGAACAAGCAGGAAGAAGCCTTTGCTAAAGCATTGAAGCACGAGCTGGAGTGGGTACGTAAAAACGCTAAAGGCCAGCAGGCAAAATCTAAAGCACGTATTGAACGCTTTGAAGAGTTGAACTCGCGTGAATTCCAGCAACGTAACGAAACTGCTGAAATTTATATTCCACCAGGACCACGTTTAGGTAACAAAGTGGTTGAAGTAGAAGGCATCAGCAAATCATTTGGTGACCGTCTATTATACGAAAACCTGAGCTTTACTGTGCCACCTACTGCGATTGTGGGTATTGTAGGTGCCAATGGTGCGGGTAAAACCACCCTGTTCCGTATGATTACCGGTGACCAAAAACCGGACACAGGTACTGTAACTGTTGGTGAAACAGTGAAGGTAGCCTATGTGGGTCAGATGCGTGATTCACTGGATAACTCCAAAACCGTATGGGAAGAAGTGTCTGACGGTCTGGACATGATTGTCATTGGTGAATATGAAACCCCCTCACGTGCTTATATTGGCCGCTTTAACTTTAAAGGCCAGGACCAGCAGAAGCGTGTGGGCGAGTTGTCCGGTGGTGAGCGTAACCGCCTGCAACTGGCTAAAACTTTGCGTCAGGGCGCTAACGTTATCCTGCTCGATGAACCATCTAACGACCTGGACGTAGAAACCCTGCGTGCCCTGGAAGAAGCGATTCAGGTGTTCCCTGGTACCGTGTTGGTAGTATCACATGATCGCTGGTTCCTGGACCGTATTGCCACCCATATTCTGGCCTTTGAAGATGAAGGTCCGCAGTGGTTTGATGGCAACTACAGCGAATATGAAACCTACCGTAAAAAACAGTTGGGCTCCAATGCAGGACCCAAGCGCGCCAAGTATAGAAAAATTGGTGGCTAATCAGGCTTGCATGGCCTGAGCTGAAAAAAGGCACTCATCGGAGTGCCTTTTTTATGGTTGCTATTTGGACATGTTGCCCTAAAATAAAGAAAATAGATCGCCGCGTTTATAGGGACGTCAACGCTGGAAAATCAGCGTTATGTGATGGCTTATGTAGAGGTGTGGTATGTCAAAGCAATTAACGATTAAATCAAAAAAAGCAAAACCGGGTTTTACATGGCCAGGCAGTGCCTTACTGCTTATATTGCTGGCGGCAAGTCCGGCGGTGCTGGCGGTACAGCTGCTTTCTGAAGATGAAATGCGTAACAGCACCGAGTTGCTGGCTAGCGGTGGGGTGACGGGTATAGCGGCAGAGCAGCTGGATTATTTGCAGCGCGAGAATGAGCAGGGCAATGGCCAGTTGCAACAGGCGCCGGTCTCTTTACTGAAAGTATCCTCTCAGCAAACCCTGATTCAGGATGCCCGCCGTGCTGCAGAGGCTAGAAATACCGACCTGCTGCAACAGCGCTGGCTGGAATATAGAAAAAGTATGCTGGCCAAAGACCCGACAGTGATCTGGTTTTATTCCACGCAGTAATTTTCTGTGCTGCAACTGCTGCACTGCCGGGTTTTGTGGCGGATTGTATGTATCCTGTGTTGATAGATAAACGGTATGCCTTACCGGGCAGGTTCTTTTATAATGGCCTGGTATTATAAAAAATAAGAGCGTGAACAATATGATGACCAAAATGAAGTTAATGCTTGTGGTGCTATTGTCTGCTTGCAGCACTGCAGGCTTTGCTGCTAAAGAACTATCGGACCGTGAATTAAGGGCCACTGCGGAGTCTGATACGGCGGTGCTGAAAACCAGCATTATCATCCAGTGCCCCAAAAACATGGAGGCCGTGGAGTGTGAACGCCTGAAAACCTTGCGCTTTGCCCGTGAGGAGCAAACCCAGCAATCGTATGACCAGTTTTTAAATACCCAGACCCAGAACCCAATCAGTAACGTGGTGAAACAACCCCTGATGACCCAGCCCATGCAACCCAAATAATGCCTGGCGGTGGTGTTGAGGCATTTTTGCTATTCATTACCGTTGCTTAAGCCGCATGCCAGGGCCAAAAGCAGGCCAGGAAATGCGGCTTAAAGTATCATTCAAGCAATAAAACAAGAATTGTGTAAAAAATAGCTGGCTTTACTCAAAAAAATGACTATAATGCGCCACGCACTTTTTTCCGTTCATCACCTGAACATTTTTTATTCTGATAGCGCGGTAGTCCTCGAGATGACTGTCCCTCGCGCCCACTAAGTACCAGTATAGCACTGGCAATTTCAGGTAGCGGCCGTAAGCTTTTGTGCGTATGCCACATCGTCG
>JASLIR010000190.1 GCA_030152125.1 Alkanindiges sp. | reverse complement strand
CTGTATAGGGCAAAGCCACGCAAAATACCACCACCAATGGCGGTATGCGCATCCAGCGTACCAGCCTGATTACCGTCGATAATCCCCAGGCGAATGCGGCCACCATGCTGCGGTGCGGTATCAGCGGCTGGCTGGCTTTGGCTGGAGGCATGTTGATCCGTGGCTTGTTCACCACTGCTGGCGGGTTTACTACAGGCGCTCAGCAAGCCGGAGGATAAAGCCAGCCCACCACCCACACTCAGGCTTTGGGATAATAACTGGCGACGATTTAAAGTGTTGGACATGCTTAAGCCTTTATTGAATAGATTTTCTATAAAATTGCAGGAACAGTGCCAAATAGCAGTGCCAAAAAAAATATAGGGGTCTGCTTGAAAAATAATAAGTTTTTATAGCTTGTAAATTTTAGGGTCAGGTATTTTTAAACGCAGGTGCTTTAATTGCAGCAGAGTATTGCTGATGTGTAAGCAAATTTATATCTTATTGAGTTTTAAGATATTTAAATATTTTTTTAAGATAATAAAATTCCATATTAAAAATATCAGCTTAGTTAAAAAATAAAGGTAATTATTACAAAAGTATAATATGGCACAGCCTTTGCCAATACTTAAGTGACGATTAAGTCATATCCATTTATTACAGATTGAGTTGGATTATGAAGGGCAAACATTTAAAGCCATCAGCGCTGGCTGTGGCAATTAGTTTAATTGGGGTAAGTGTTTTTCAGCTGGCCTATGCAGAACAGCAACAGGCGGCACAAACTCAGGCAGCTGATCAGTCAGCAACTGCTGGAAATCAGACAGCATCTGCTGAAGCAGCTACTACTGAAAAGGGGGATCAGCAGGCTGCTTCAAATGCAACAGACAATGCATTAAACAAAGATCAGGATATTGCCACCTTAGGCACACTGGTAATTACTGGTGAGCGTAAACAGACTGCATTGCCAAAACGTCCGGTACGTTCCGTGTATGGTACCAACACGACGGTGCTGGATACGCCGCGTGCGGTGTCGGAGGTAAGCGCCAAGCAGTTTGAGGAAGACGTAATTCGCAGTGCGGATGACCTGGTGAAATACGCACCGGGTATTACCCGTGGCGGTGGCCAGAACGTGAACTTTGCCCCGCAAATCCGTGGCCAGAACTCCGAGGTGTTTCAGGATGGCCAGCGTGGTTATAACGTGCGCCATCCAAGTAACTTTAATGCCTATGAAGGTGCCGACATTGTAGCTGGCCCATCGGGTGTGGTGTATGGCCCAATTTCCAGTGGTGGTGGCTATGTGAATTACATTGCCAAAAAGCCGAATTTTGACAAGCAGCAAACCCTGGTCAGCGGTACTGTAGGCTCATGGTATAAAGACAAGGGCTATGAAGGCAATTATTCGCTAAGCATTGATAATACCGGCCCGATTAATAATGAACTGGCTTACCGGGTGAGTGCAAGCGCACAAAAGAACAATGATTTTTATGACAATGTAAAAAATAACTTTAATGCCTTGTTTGGCGCACTGGCATGGCGGCCTAACGATAAGATACGGGTAGACTGGAACATCAGCTACGATGATTACTATGACTTTAACGTGACGCATGGCTGGAACCGTGCCAGTCAGGTGTCAGTAGATAAAGGCCAGTATTATGCAGGCCGTGCCACACCGATTATTCAAACCGGTACCGCAGCAACCACCAAGTACTGGTCGCCGGTATATGAGTCCGGTGCAGCCAACTCTAAAGTGGTGGGCTGGCAGGAACGCGTGGCCAATGCACAGAACCAGTATATTGCCACTGGTGCTGTACAAACCACGCCATTACCAAATGCAACTGCGGATCAGGCTGGGCGTATTCGTGGCTGGGTGTATGACCCCAACCTTCCGGGTAATGGCCTGGTAAAACTGGATGATAATATTTCCGGTCGCGCCGAAGACAAAAATACCGCCAAACGCCTGACGTCCCAGCTGCGTGTAAATGTAGATTTGTCACCCAACTGGTCAATTTTAAACAGCACCTATTTCCAGAAGTCATCGGATACCGGTAATTCGGTGGGCAGCTTCCTGACCGATTATGATGATGATCTGTTTGATAACCGTTTTGAATTACAGGGTAACAATGATTTTTCCCTGTTCGGTTTGAAAATTAGCAATCAAAGTAATACCGGGGCTTCGTTCCGCCGAGAAAGTTACACGACCCGCGCGGCCAATAACAGCTTTAACATTAACCCGTATGATTTGACCCAGAATGTATCCACCAAGAATCCGGGCGATTTGCTGGGTCTGGTAAATAATACCGGCACCACTGGTGGCTGGATTGGGCAGGCCAATACACCGCAATACTCCAAATATTTTGGTTATCTGTTATTACCGCCGATGTATTCTCTGGGTAATGGCTTTTATGCAGAAGCAGGCGGCTTTCCAAGCAGTGGCGGTGCGGTATATACCTCGGAAGGTTACTGGGAAACTACTGGCGTATTTACCCAGCAAAACTTTGTGATTAACGATGTGGTTGGCCTGAACCTGGGAGTTAACCACAGTTCGATTCGTGCCAAGATTGAAAACCCGCTGGCAATCACGCCGGCGCAGGCTTATTCCGACAAGAATGACTTTAGCCTGTTTAGCTATCAGGGCAGTGCCTTTGTTAAGCCGACTTCCTACAGCACCATTTACTTTACGTATGATAATAGCAAGTCATTGAATACCGGTGGTTTTGCTAACGTGCTGACCTGGGGGCCGGGCAACAAGCTAAACCCGCTGGCGTTTGATAGTGGCAGCGAACTATACGAATTTGGGGTAAAGCTGGAGCCGATTCAGGACCAGTTATTCTTTACACTGAACCAGTTCAGGCAGTTACGTGATACCGCACCGGATACCAACGGTAATATGGCGCAACTGAAAGTGGAGGGTATTGAGTCCTCCCTGCGCTGGCAGCCTAAACCGCAACTGGCGGTAGGTGCCAACTTTACCAAGCTGGATGCGCGTTATACCTATATCGTGCCGGCCGGTTTCTCGCCATTTGGTTTTTATGCTGATAATGCAACCGTGTGGGGGGATAGTAATGGTCTGAACAAGCGTGTGGGTGGTGCTTATGATGCAGCAGGTATTCCGGAATATTCCGCCAGTGCCTATGTGGATTACCAGCATGAATCCGGACTGGGTGTAAACCTGTCCGGCTGGTGGAGCAGCAAGTGGTACACTAACCTGAGTAAAACCGTAACCGTCCCAGACGAATATAATGTGGATCTGGCCTTGTTCTATCGCCAGCCTAACTGGACAGTGGGTTTAAACCTGCTGAACCTGACCGACCAGCGTAACTTTGTAAATGGTTTGGCGGGTTCAACCAGTGAGTTCCTGCAACCAATGCGTCCATTTACCGTACAGGGGCAATTTAGCTATAAGTTCTAAGGCGTTAGATACCCTGGATACTATACTGCATAGCTTTGCATTATAAAGCAGGCCATATCCTTTGATATGGCCTGCTGTTTTGTGGTCATGCTGTTTATGCTTTAAACATGCAGTCTTAAGTGAAAATCCTGTTTAGGCTGCATGTACAGCTTGGCTATCCTGCTTGCTAAATTCGCTTAAGGCGGCCACTTTCAGGCTGTTAAGCGCCCCGGAGGTATAATCGCGCGGATGCGGCAAAGGTACATCCAGAATTTTTCTGATACGGCCGGGGCGTGGCGCCATAATTACCACACGGTCACCCAGAAAAATGGCTTCTTCAATATCATGCGTGACCAGAATCATGGTAATACCTTCTACTTGCCAGATGCGCTGTAGCTCCTGCTGCAAGTGGTAGCGGGTAATGGCATCCAGTGCGCTGAAGGGTTCATCCAGTAATAGAATATCCGGGCGGTTTACCAGCCCACGGGCAATGGCAACCCGTTGTGACATACCACCGGATAACTGGTGCGGGTAGGTATTTTCAAAGCCGGTCAAACCTACCAGCTGGATGTGTTCATCAATCAGCTTGTTCTGTTCCGCCTTGGACAATGTGGTGCTGTTTAAAGCCAGACGGATATTTTCACGCACATTTAACCAGGGCAGCAGGCGGTGTTCCTGAAACACGATGCCACGTTTTAAGCTGGGGCCATGGATAGCCTGACCATTCAATAACAGCTGCCCCTGAAAATCCTGATCCAGCCCGGCAATTAAACGTAGCAGGGTGGATTTGCCACAGCCGCTGCTGCCGACAATGCTAACGAATTCGCCACGCTTGATCTCAAGGTTGATATCTTCCAGTACCGATAATACCTGCTGCTTTTGCTCAAATTGTTTGTGGATGTGTTGGAGTGTCAAATGTGTGTCTGACATAGATAAACCGCTTGAATAGTACAATAAGCTGGGAGTTGAGCAGGAAGCATGCCATGCGGCTTTATTATTCTAATTATTTGATATGTATTGTAAGTTTTTTCTTAAGCTTGCTGGGTAAAAATAGCTGTGTTGATCTGGCAACTATACTGCTGCCAGATCAACAGGAAAAATGGCTAACGGTGATGAACGGCCATTAAAGCTGATTGCTGGGGCGCCATTTAAGTAAATAGCTACTTAGCTTGCGTACTGCGTAGGTCATCACAATCCCGCTGAGTGTTACCACCACCGCACAAATTAAAATTATATCCATTTGTGCGCCAACTTCGGCCTGCATCATCAGGTTCCCCAAACCGGCACCCGCATTAAACAGCAGTTCGCTGCCAATGGTGGTAATCCATGCAAAGGGTACGGCCAGCATCATGCCGGTTAAAATATGCGGCATGGCTTGTGGCAGGCGGATTTTCCAGAAGCTTTTCCATAAGGAAAAATGATACAGGAAACCAAGCTCCTGATATTTTGCCTCATTGTTCTTCAGGCCTTCAAAGGTGTTAATCACCAGTGGATAAAAAGCAGCCAGACTGATAATAAACACTTTGGCGCTTTCCCCATTGCCCAGCCAGAGGCCAATCAGTGGGGTTAAACCCAGCAGCGGCACCTGACGCAGGCTATGAAACAGTGGGGATACAATGGCATTTAAGGTTTTGGACAAAGCCAGTAATGTCCCCAGCAATAAACCGGACACACTGCCAATCAGCAAACCACTCAGGGTACGTTGCAGGCTGCCTAGCGTATTTAGCCATAATTCGCCATTTTCCAGCAGGTGAAGCAGCGCATGCCATACCTGTTGCAAAGGTACAAAAGCATAGGCCTGGCTGGCACCCAAGGTACTGGCGTACTGCCATGCTGCAATCAGCAGGGCAGGGATCAGCAGGCCGCGTATATCAAATTTAAGGCCAGTTTGAGTGGTGGGATTTTTAATAATCGTGGACATGCTTAATCCTTTAGGGCTGGTCGCCAGCTGCTAAAATGGGTCTCAATCAGCCGCAGGCTTTTATCCAGCACAAAACCAATCACCCCGGTAATAATCACCCCGACCATCACCACATCCAGTCGCAGCATTTGCCGGCCCAGTTCCATCATCTGGCCAATACCGGTACCGGCAGCCAGCAGCTCCACGGCTACCAGCACCAGCCAGGCACGTCCCAGCGCAATACGGATGCCAGAAATAAGCGGCGGCAAAGTAGCCGGGAAAATAATGCTTTTAAACCATGACCATGCAGAAAGCTTATAAAGCCTGCCCAGCTCAATATACTGTTTGGGAATATTCTGGATGGCTTCAATGGTTGCTACTGCAATCGGAAAGAAAATAGCCTTTACCAGCAGGATAATTTTCAGGGTTTCGCCAATGCCAAAAAACAGGATAAACATGGGAATCAGCACCAGCACCGGAATCTGGCGTAACACTTCAAACAGCAGGCCAAAATAGGCACGGCAACCTGCCGAGCTGGCAAAAATAATCCCGAATAGAATGCCGCTGATGGTGGCAATGCTAAAACCTACAGCAAGCCGGAACAGGCTGTCACCCAGGTGCATTTGCAGCTCACCAGACTGGATGCTGTCCATAAAAGCCTGCCAGATGATTTGCGGTGGCACCAGAATCTGTTCCGGTAGCCATTGCTGCTGGCTGGCAACTGTCCACAAAACCAGTAAAGCCACGGGAGACAGGATGCTAAGCAGGGTGTAACGGTTAATGCCTTGCAATATTTTCCACTGCACAGGTTTTGCTGCCCTGGTACGCGGTGTTGAGTCAGGGCTTATAAACGCTGTTGCAGTCACCGTTGTTTTAACAATGGATAACTTCATTAACGCGTCTCAGTTGTTTTTAAAGCGGCTGTTTTAAAAGCAACAGTATTGGCTGGTGCTGCTGGTTGTGGTACAGCCCAATACTGTTCCAGCTTCAGGTTTTTAATGGCAAGGTTGGTAAATTGCGGGTTAAACAGCTGGCTGGTATTGACCGGTTTGCTGATCAGTTTGTTCTGGTAGGCATGGTTAATCACTTTCTGATAATGCGCCTGTAGCAGTGCTGTGTTGTAAACTGGCGACCAGTCCTGTTTCCAGGTGCTGTTGCGGTTGGTGGTATCACGCTGGATCACACTCAACGGCTGACCAAACTGGGCCTGGGTTTGCTGGTATTTCAGTTTGTTGGGCTCCTGCGATACCCAGTAGGTAGCACGCACATCGGCATCGGCCAGTAATTGGGTCACAGCCGGATATTTGCTGATAAAGTCGCTGCTGCCCCACAACTCGGCGCGCATTTTCCAGTCTGCCGGCTGGCTCTGGCTGGACCAGATGATTTTGCCCAGTTTTTTGTCTACCAGGTTATAGGCATCACTCAGGGTAAAAAAGGCATCCACACCCTTGCTGGACAGTGCAGCTGCACCAGCTTGCGGGTTCAGGTTAATAATTTTAAAGTCCTGTAGCTTTAAATGCTGGCTGCCAATTAGCTGGCCAAAATTCACTTCCCACGGGCGGCCACGGTGCAAGGCAATCTTTTTGCCTACCAAATCCTTAATTGAGGTGGCTGTGGAGTCCGGTGGTACTACCAGATACACGTTATTACCCACGCTGCCCGGTACTACCAGCTTGGTGGATATACCGGAAGCATTTAAAATCACAGACGGCAAATCACCATAAAAGGCAAAATCAATTTTCTTGTTGATAAAGCTTTCATTCACCAGGGTACCTACCGCAGCGGTAGTAACTGGAATCCAGGTGAGTTTAATCTGGCGTTTGGCCAGCTCGGCTTTAAATACCGGGTCATTGGCAATGAGTTGCGGTATGCCGGCAAAGCTTAACTTGCCGGATGTGCCACTGCCGACCACGGCAATACGTAATTCCTGCGGGCTGGTTGTAGCCGGGGCAGACTCTACTGCATATAGCGGGCTGCTGCTGAGCAGCAGTGAAAAGGCCAAAAGATTAAATAATGGCTGAAAACGCATAACAACTCCTGAATCAGGCGCTATAAAGTACGCCTGTCTGATTTATTGATTAGCTGCATTTTTGCAAAAGCCAAGCCAAGGCACTTTTATAGAATTTCTATGCGATTAAAAATTATAAAATTCATTATCTTAAATAGTAGTAAATGTTTTTAGAAAGTTTAAAGCCGCAGTTAAAATGATCGCTATGCCATGATTGCTGTTAG
>JASLIR010000179.1 GCA_030152125.1 Alkanindiges sp. | reverse complement strand
GTTGATTAATGAGCTGGCACCACGGCTGAAGCGCCAGAAAGAAGAAAAAGTGCTGGACGGTGGCCATTTCTGGGTTGACGAAAAGCAGCGCTCCATTGAAGTGACCGAAACCGGTTATGAATTTGTAGAGCAACAACTGATCGGCATGGGTTTACTGGCGGAAGGTGAGAGCCTGTATTCCTCCGGCAACCTGAATCTGGTGCACCATGTGAATGCATCGATTCGTGCGCACCATTTATTCCAGCGCGATGTACATTATATTGTGCATGATGGCGAGATTGTGATTGTTGACGAACACACTGGCCGTACCATGCCGGGCCGTCGCTGGTCTGAAGGTTTGCACCAGGCAGTGGAAGCCAAGGAAAATGTGAATATTCAGCCGGAAAACCAGACGCTGGCAACCACCACATTCCAGAACTATTTCCGTTTGTATACCAAGCTGGGTGGCATGACCGGTACAGCGGATACCGAAGCGACCGAATTCCAGCAAATTTATGGCCTGGAAGTGGTGATTATTCCTACCCACCGCCCCATGGTACGTAACGATCAGAACGATTTGATCTATCTGACCCGTGATGGCAAGTACAACGCCATTATTGAAGAAATCAGGCAGATTAGAAGCAATACCCAGGCGCCAATTCTGGTAGGTACGGCCACCATTGAGGCCAGTGAATACCTGTCAAATAAACTGGGCCTGGCTGGTATTGCGCACGAAGTACTGAATGCCAAGCAGCATGAACGTGAAGCCGACATTATTGCCCAGGCCGGCCGTCCGGGTGCGGTAACCATTGCCACCAACATGGCGGGCCGTGGTACGGACATTTTGCTGGGTGGTAACTGGAAAGCTCTGGCTGCACAGCTGGAAGATCCAACCCCGGAAGATAATGCGCGCCTGAAAGCAGAGTGGGAACAAAATAATAAGGCTGTGCTGGAATCAGGCGGTTTGCATATTATTGGTTCCGAGCGCCATGAATCTCGACGTATTGATAACCAGCTGCGTGGCCGTGCCGGTCGTCAGGGTGACCCGGGTGTATCCCGTTTCTACCTGTCGCTGGAAGATGACCTGATGCGTATTTTCGCCGGTGATCGTGTAGTCAACATGATGCGTGCGATGGGCTTGCGGGAAGATGAAGCCATTGAGCACCGCATGGTGAGCAAATCCATCGAAAACGCGCAACGCAAGGTTGAGGCGCGCAACTTTGATATTCGTAAAAACCTGTTGAAGTATGATGATGTGGCCAATGAACAGCGCCGCATTATTTATACCCAGCGCGATGCCGTACTGGCAGAAAGTTCGCTGCAGGAAGGCATTGAAAACATGTATTACGATGTGATTCAGGGCCTAGTGGTGAGCTACATTCCACCTGACAGCGTTGAAGACCAGTGGGATACTGAAGGCTTGCATAATGCACTGCTGCAGGAATTTGGCCTGGACTTGCCGATTACCCAGTGGCTGGCGGAAGACCGTATGCTGGATGCAGAAGGCTTGCTGAACCGGATTTCAGATACGGCATCCACTCGTTACCGTGACCGCCGCGAGCAGATTGAGCAGATGAGCGAAAGTAATGCACCAAAAATGGAGCGTTACTTTATGCTGACCGCGCTGGATAAATACTGGAAAGAGCATCTGGCGGCAATGGACTACTTGCGTCAGGGTATTCATTTGCGTGGTTATGCGCAAAAGAACCCGGAGCAGGAATACAAGCGTGAAGCTTATCTGCTGTTCCAGAACCTGCTGGGCAGTATCCGTACCGAAGTAGTGCAGGAATTATCCCGTGTGCATGTGCCAACAGCAGAAGAAATTGCTGAACTGGAAGCACAGCAGCAGCGTGAAGCAGAAGCCATGCGTCTGTCCTTCCAGCATAGCGAAATTGACAGCCTGACTGGCGAAGTGCATCAGGACCCTGAGCTGGCCAGACTAAACGAAGCAGAGGCTTTACGGGTTCAGCAAAATAATCCGTATGCTAATGTGGGACGTAATTCGCCATGCCCATGTGGTTCCGGCAAGAAGTTTAAACAGTGTCATGGCCGTTTAGCCTAATATGTTATAGCGGTTGATACGGAAAGCGGGCAAATAGCCCGCTTTTTTATGGCTGGACTTTATAGTCTGATAGCCTGCTGGAATGTAAAGCCAGGGTAACAACGTGTATTGTCTTGCTACAAAAACGCCTGCTGCCAAAAAACTCAGGGATAATAGCCGCATAATTTATCCGGCATTGCGTGCTGGATATTAATCACATTCCACCTATTAAGCTGAAACAGGGAAAGCAATGAATAGTGTATTAAAAGCAGTCGTGCCAGTTGCTGTATTATCGGTTGCCTTGTTTGGTTGTCAAAAGCAGGGCGATAAGTCTGCCCCGGCAACGCAAACCGCAGAGCAGGCTGCATCCATCCAGAACAAGCCAGTGGATCAGCTCACGCGTGATGCCTCGCAGAATCCAAATATGATTCGTGCAAATTACGCGTGTGATAATGGCAAGACGATAGTTGCCATCTATGACAACAACAACCCCAAGCAGTCCAGGGTGACACTGACTATCGATGGCAAGGAATATTACCTGACCCAGGCTATTTCCGGCTCCGGCGCACGCTATACCACCGAACAGGGCTTAAACCCGGAACAAGGGCTGGACTGGCATACCAAGGGGCCTGAGGCTGTAGCATCGACGATCACGCTGGATCATACCGCCAAGCCGGAAGATGAAAAAAACCTGTTTAGCTGTAAGGAAAACACAGCCTGATTTTTAAAAGCTGGTATTGTAAAAAACGGGCAGATATCTGCCCGTTTTTCATCTTTACAGCCTATTCATATTCTTCCATCAGGAAGTGTTCAATTTCATGGATACGCAGGCCGGCATCGTGATAGCCCAGTTCAATCAGCTCGCGGGTAAAGGCGGAGTCAAACAGCAGGAAGCTGGACAGGTCTGCACTACGCGCATCCGGCTGGCCCAGGCCATCCATCAGGTAGCGGATGCTTTTGGGAATGCGGTGTTGCAGGGTTTTGGCAATAATCGCAATGTCAGCCGAAGGCGAAATGACCAGTGGCTTAATGCTGCGCATCGGTTCGGAAACCTGTGCGGTGTTACGCAACTCCGCCGGAATGCTGGCTTCAAGGGCCTTATAGGCCGCTACAAACTCATTCATGCGGTTTAAGTGGTCTACATCGGCATCCAGATGATCCAGGAAAATTGCATTCATCAGGGTGCCGCAGATTTGTGACAGGGGTGGGCGTTGCAGCTCCACCACGTAGTCCTCATCACTGGAAAGCTCTGCACGCAGCAGGCTGTCGGCCGACTCCTGACAACGTACCCCGATTGCCAGCAGGCGGGTTGCCCCCAGGCGGATAGCAGGGCTAAGCGGTGTGGTTAAACGCATCGCACCATCGCCAAAATAAGCCACCGACTCACCGGCTTTTAATGCCACGGGCTGGAATACCAGGGGAATGGCAGCAGAAGCCAGAATATGGTCAATATTCAGGTTGGTTTTTAAGGCCACACGGCGGCTTTTGTTCCACAGGGGATGCCCATCCTGGCCCTGAATAAAGGTAAAGGCCTTACCGGAGTGATAACCGGTGGCAGTAACACCCAGTGCATATAAATGCCCGCGCTGGATAGCTTCCGGGATGCCGGAAAAATCCAGATGGGATTCCAGAAAATGCCGCAATGGGGTTGCATCTACAAAGGATTGCAAACGCCCGGCACCAATCACACCGCCCAGGGCAAAATCAATAATGGCCTGCATGCCGGTATGTGCCAGTGCCGCAGGATCATAGCGCATCACCTGGGAAAACTTCAGGTTGGCCCACAGGCGTACCAGAAGCTTGCTGCCCTGGCTGATATTGGCACTGTGTGCTCCAATGGCTGCTCCATTAATAGCCCCGGCAGAGGCACCAGTAATAATTTTAAAGGGAGAAGGTTTGCCACTTAAGGCAGGTATTTCACTGATTCTTTTAAGTACACCGGCATGATAGGCACCGCGTGCGCCACCAGCGGTAAGTACCAGGCCTGTCATATTGCCAGGATGATGGGGAGCAGTCATGATCGTGTTTCCTGAAGTTTTATTTTTCCTGCGGGAGCTTGCTAAACGAACAGCGTTGTACTGATTTTTTATTACTAAAAGTTAATGACTCAGGCATGACAGCAGCAAGTCTTATGCCATGGCGCACGCTTTATATAGGTGTCTGGTTTATCTTTTTACATACAAACAGAACAATGTATAGGGTAGAGTGATAACAGCATGTAACGTTTATTTGCAGCATTTAAAACCGCGTGTAACATGCCAGGCAGGCGGACTAATGGTTGATGAGATATTCAGGCCCTATAAAAGCAGCTTATAGCGTATGAAATAATGCAGATTTTAACATTTACCCATAGATGCGCCATGAAGCTGTTTTGTATACTACAGCGCGCATGACGTTGCTAGTATGAGCAGCGTCCATTTATTAATCTGCTTGTTTATAGGATGAAAAATCATGGCAGTTGGCGATCTTTCCATGCCTGCAATGCTTCCGGTTTCCGGAGTGAAAATTGGGATTAGTGAAGCGTACATCCGCTACAAGAATCGCCGTGATCTTGTGGTTTTCGAACTGGCAGAAGGCTCGAATGTGGCTGCGGTATTTACCAAGAATGCCTTTTGTGCTGCGCCGGTACAGCTGGCACGCCGTCACCTGCAGCAGGCAACACCGCGTTATCTGGCGATTAATACCGGTAATGCCAATGCCGGTACCGGTTTACAGGGCCTGGAAACTGCGGCTGAAACCTGTCAGGCACTGGCTGGCCTGACCAATACCACTGCGGCACAGGTATTGCCATTTTCTACCGGTGTGATTGGCGAGCAGTTGCCGATTGACCGCCTGATTGCCGGTTTACCGGCTGCATTGAAAGATTTGTCCGTAGGTGCCTGGAACGATGCTGCAATTGGCATTATGACCACGGATACCCTGCCCAAGGGTGCCTCCGAGCAGTTTGAAGTAGACGGCCAGCGCTACACAGTAACTGGTATTAGCAAGGGCGCGGGTATGATTCGCCCCAACATGGCGACCATGCTGTCCTTTGTGGCTACCGATGCGCCGATTGCTCAGCCATTACTGCAAGACATTTTACGTGATGTGACCGAGCAGTCCTTTAACCGGATTACCATTGATGGCGATACCTCTACCAATGACGCCTGTGTACTGGTTGCCACTGGGCAGGCTGCTGGTGCGGTGATTGAGTCGAAAGACGATAGCCGCTATCAGACCGTGTTTAGCGTATTGCAGCGCGTATTTATCCGTTTGGCGCAGTTGATTGTGCGTGATGGTGAAGGCGCTACCAAGTTCATCACCGTACGTGTAGAGGGTGGCAATAATACCCAGGAGTGCTGCGATATCGCCTATAGCGTCGCGCATTCACCATTAATCAAGACTGCTTTCTTTGCTTCTGACCCGAACTGGGGCCGTATTCTGGCAGCAGTGGGCAAAGCCGGTGTGGAAGATCTGGATGTATCTAAAATTCAGGTCTGGCTGGATGATGTGCAAATTTGCCGCAATGGTGGTGCCGCACCTGACTATACCGAAGCACA
>JASLIR010000170.1 GCA_030152125.1 Alkanindiges sp. | reverse complement strand
ATCGCAAGGCCAATGGAAGCCTCGGCTGCTGCCAGCGTCAGGATCAGGATAAACATCACCTGCCCGTCCGGTTGCCCCCACACACTACCTGCCAGCACAAAAGCCAGTGCAGCAGCATTCATCATGATCTCAAGGCTCATCAGCATAAACAGGATGTTACGGCGAACCATCACACCATACAGGCCAAGCGCAAACAGGACGGCAGCCAGAATTAGTCCATGCTCTAAAGGAATTGCACCCATCATGGTTGCACCTCATTATTAACGTCATCGCTCACAGCAGCTGCATCGAGCGGGTGCTTTTTACCCAAATGGAATGCGGCAACCAGTGCAGCCAGCAACAGCAAGGCAGCTACTTCAACCAGTAACAGGTATGGTCCAAACAGGCTAATACCTACCTCTTTTGGCCCTACCGGCTTGCCTAACGGACCACTTAAATGATTGGATGACAACATCCACACCAGGGTTAAGCCAATCAAAAAGCTTAATAAAGCCGGAATTGCCCATGCCGATGAGTTCAGCCACAGTTTTTCCTGACGGGTAGTTTCTGCCCCCAGGTTCAGCATCATCACCACAAATACGAACAGCACCATAATGGCACCAGCGTACACAATCACTTCCAGTGCACCGGCAAACGGTGCACCAACCACAAAGAAAATACCGGCAACCGCCAGCAGCGATACAATCAGGTTCAATAAGGCATGCACCGGATTGGTATGGCTGACCACGCGAATGGTGGACACGATGGCAACAAGCGCCATCAGATAAAATGGCCAACTCATGCTAAAAACTCCATCATGGCAGTAGGCTCCGTGTATCGATTGGGGCGGATTCTTTTTGTGCGGCACCTTTCGGTTTACCGGCAATCGCCATACCAGCCACACGATAGAAATTATAATCTGGATACTTGCCGGGACCAGAAATTAACAAATGCTCTTTTTCGTATAGCAAGTCCTGACGCACGTATTCACCCAGTTCAAAATCCGGGGTTAACTGAATCGCTGTGGTTGGACACGCCTCTTCACACATACCGCAGAAAATGCAGCGTGAAAAATTGATACGGAAAAATTCCGGATACCAGCGGCCATCTTCCTTTTCTGCCTTTTGCAGGGAAATACAGCCAACAGGACAGGCAACCGCGCACAGGTTGCAGGCTACACAGCGCTCTTCCCCATCCGGGTCGCGGGTCAGGATAATACGACCGCGGTAACGTGGCGGTGCAATCTGCTCGCCCGGCACTTCCGGGTAAAGAATGGTATCGCGCTTGCGGAAGCCATGGCTGAACACCATAAACAGACTGCGAACAATGGTTCCGGCACCGGTAACAACCTTAATCAGAGAACTTAGATAGTTTGACATAATACGCTCCTTGTCCCCTTATGCCTGATTAGCCAGAATCACGGCACCCGTGACCATGAGGTTAACCAGCGATAACGGCAGGCAGATTTTCCAGCCAAAATTCATCACCTGGTCATAACGTGGGCGCATCAGGGCACCACGTGCCAGTACAAACATCATCACAAAGAACAATGTCTTGGCAACAAACCAGAATACTGGTGGCACAAATGGAATATTCAGGTTAAACGGCGCCAACCAGCCACCAAAGAACAGCACCACAATCAGTGAGGAAATCACTACCACGTTAACGTATTCGGCCACGAAGAACATACCCCACTTCATGCCGCCGTATTCAATGTGATAACCCTCTGCCAGTTCCTGTTCTGCTTCCGGCTGGTCAAACGGATGACGGTGAGTTACCGCCACACCAGCCACCAGGAAAATACAGAAGCCAATGAACTGCGGAATCACGTTCCACATATGCTGCTGCGATTCAACGATATCACGCAGGTTGAATGAGCCGGCAATCGCAACCACACCCATCAGGGAAATACCCAGAAACACTTCGTAGGAAATAGTTTGCGCTGCAGAACGCAGGCCACCCAGCAGGGAGTATTTGTTGTTGGAAGACCAACCGCCGAATAATACGGCATATACCGCCAGACCAGCCATAGCCATAAAAAACAACAGGCCAATGCTTAAATCCGCCACGCCCAGCGACGGGCTAATGGGGATTACCATAAATGACAGCACAGCAGTCGCCATGGCTACCGCAGGTGCCATCCGGAAAATCAGTTTGTCAGCAAAACGCGGTGTCCAGTCTTCCTTAAACATGATTTTAAGCATGTCGGCAACAATCTGGAAAATACCCTGTGGACCAACACGGTTAGGACCATAACGGTCCTGCCACCATGCCAGCAAACGGCGTTCGATAAAACTCATCAGCGCAGCAAACAGCACCACCACCAGCAAAATTGCAATCGCCTGCACCACCAGAAAGGTAGTTTCCCATTGCGACTGGGTCAGGTGATCTGCCAGAAACGACGGAACAGAAGGAATAATACGCATATTACACTCCCACTGCCGCAGCATCGATGCTAATGGAGACTGAACCTGCCAGCGCAACCACAGGCGCCTGACCTACCGGATAACCGATATAGCCCAGCGGCAGGTAATCCACCACATTGACCGGCAAATTAACGGTCACATCATCCACTTTTACATTAATGCGCTGGCCTTGCTGTACATTCAGGCGGCTGGCGTCATCACTGCTCAGGGTAAATACGGCTTGCGGAATACGTGACTGCATCACTGGCGCACGCGCGGTCATTTCGCCACTGGCAAAAATGTGGTGTACCGGCAACAGGCGGTAAGTGGTTTCTGAATCCAGTAACGCTGCTGGTGCTACAAAACTGCGTGCTGCACGTTTTGGCAAGCGGTCAAACAGGCGCACGCCCGGATCACCCGCTTTTAAGTGACCACCCACTTCATCCTGGAACTTGTTCCAGGACTGTGGCGAGTTCCAGCCCGGTGCCCAGGCAAACGGAATCAGGGAAGATTTTTCCTGTGGACCCACATAGCCTTCCATCGAGAAGGTTAATGCGGAATCCTGATCCGTTGGCTGTTTTGGCTCGTGGATAGACAATGGCGCGCGAATCGCAGTACGACCGGAATAACGGCGTGGTTCACGGGCAATTTTCAGGCCATGCACACGGTAACCGGCATCTGGCGCAACATCCAGAATACCTTCCAGTACCGGCAATTTGGCGACTACACTTTCTACCACGTCATCCAGTACAGTCCAGTCAATCGCTTTACCCTGAATGCCAGTATGCACGGCATGCAACCAGCGCCAGCTTTCCTTCATCACAATGTCGGGGTTGTAGTAGCTCGGGTCATACACCTGGAAGAAGCGCTGCGCGCGGCCTTCCTGACTCACTACAGTACCGTCTGCTTCAGCAAAGCTGGATGCAGACAACACGATGGAGGCTTTTTTAACAGTTTCAGTATCCTGATGGTCCAGCACAATCACCTGCTGGGTTTTGCCCAGCGCGGCTTTTACCTGTGCAGCGGGCAAGCGGCGGTACAAATCATTTTCCACCACCACAAGTGCATCGTAAGGCTGGGCAAAGGCCTGTTCCAGGCTTAAGCCACCCATCAGCACTACACCCATGGAGTTTACTTCTGGAACCACCAGCGTCAAACCGGCATTTTCACCCAGGCTCAGGGCAACTTGCGCAGCCGCTTCCAGAATGGCCGCTTCCAGCAGGCTGGTACCGGCAATAATCAGTGGCTTTTTGGCCGCTTTCAGGCTATCAGCAATTTCCTGGGCAAAAGCTTTGGCTTCGTCAGAAACACCGGCAATGGTTTCACCTTTTACCGCGGCGGCAATGGCAAAGCCTAAGCGGGCAATGTCATTGGGCGATGCAACACACTGGCCTTCAGCAATATCACTCAGACGGGTTTCTACCGCGCTGATCAGATACACCGGGCTCTTGGCATTCTGGGCAATACGTGCCACCGGCTCTGCCAGCCAGTCCTGTGTACGGCGCTCGGCAGCCATTTCCAGGCCTTTGTTTTTGGCGGCCTGACGTACAGACAACGCCATACGCGGTGCAGTCTGGGTCAGGTCTTCACCTAATACCAGCACAGCATCGTAGCTTTCCACATCGCGCAGGTTCGGGTTAACAATACCTTCGGTTTGCAGAATATTCGCTGCCAGTTCGACCAGCTGCTGTTCCTGCTGGTTCATGCCGGTAGAAAAATTCTCGGCACCCACCAGTTCACGCAGGGCAAAGTTGCTTTCCAGGCTGGCACGTGGTGAACCAATACCCAGTACTTTCTGGCCTTTCAGGCTGGCAATGGTCTGGTCCAGTGCATCATCCACGCTTAAATAGGTGGTACGCCCTTCAACCCGTAATACCGGCTGACGCGGACGATCCTTGCGGTTGACATAGCCCGTACCAAAACGGCCTTTGTCACACAGGAAATACTGGTTTACCGAACCATTAAAGCGGTTTTCGATACGGCGTAACTCGCCATAGCGCTCACCGGGAGAAATATTACAACCGGAAGAACAGCCCTGACAGATGCTTGGTGCATACTGCATGTCCCACTTGCGGTTATAACGCTCGCTGTGGGTTTTATCCGTGAACACCCCGGTAGGACATACTTCTACCAGGTTGCCGGAAAACTCGCTTTCCAGTACACCATCTTTTTCACGGCCAAAGTACACGCGGGAAGCATTACCATATACACCAAGGTCGGTACCACCGGCATAATCCTTGTAGTAACGCACACAGCGGTAACAGGCAATACAGCGGTTCATCTCATGCGCAACAAATGGACCCAGGTCCTGATTCTGGTGCGTACGCTTGGTAAAGCGGTAACGGCGGCGGTCATGCCCCGTCATCACGGTCATGTCCTGTAAATGGCAGTGACCACCTTCTTCACACACCGGACAGTCGTGCGGGTGGTTGGTCATCAGGTATTCCACGATTTTTTCGCGGAAATCCTTGGCTTCCTGATCCTCAATGGAGATGTAGGTGTCGTTTGTGGCTGGTGTCATACAGGACATCACCAGGCGACCACGCTTGTCATCCGCATTGGCGTATTGCTTTACCGCACACTGGCGGCAGGAGCCTACCGAACCCAGCGACGGGTGCCAGCAGAAATATGGAATATCAAGGCCCATGGACAAACATGCCTGTAGCAGGTTTTCTGATCCATTGACCTCGTAGTCTTTACCATCGACATGTATTGTAGCCATCGTCGAATTCCTTAAGCTTGCTTAACTTGGCTGATCTGAACCACGTCTTCCTGCGGAATCAGTGCTTCAAACTCGCTACGAAAATACTTTAATGCGCTCTGCAATGGCTCCATGGCTCCCGGCGCATGCGCACAGAAAGTCTTGCCAATCCACAAGTTTTTGGTGAGTTCCTGCAAGTGGCCAATATCTTCAATCTTGCCAGCCTTCTGCTCAATGGAACTCAGGGCTTTTACCGCCCATGGCAAACCGTCGCGGCATGGCGTACACCAGCCACACGACTCACGCGCAAAGAATTCCTGTAAATTACGTGACAATGCCACCATACACTGGGTTTCATCCACCACCATTAACAGGCAGGTACCCAGGCGCGAACCGGCCTTCATGATGGTATCACCATCCATCGGCAGGTCCAGATGTTCCGGCAGCAGGAAGTCAGTCGATGCGCCACCCGGCAGCCAGGCTTTGAGGGTCAGGCCATCGCGCATGCCACCGGCATGCTGCTCAATCACTTCACGTGCAGTGGTACCAAAAGGCAGTTCCCACAAGCCAGGAAAACGTACTTTACCGGATGCACCATAAATCTTGGTGCCGGGATCCTGGCTCTTGCCAGCAGACAAGCCCTTGTACCACTCCGCCCCGCGCAACAGGATGGAAGGCAGGTTGTTAAAGGTTTCCACGTTGTTCACGATGGTAGGACGGCCCCATGCCCCGGCAACCTGCGGGAATGGCGGCTTGGTACGCGGGTTGGCACGGCGGCCTTCCAGCGAGTTAATCAATGCGGTTTCTTCACCACAGATATAGCGGCCGGCACCGGTGTGTACATAAATCTCGAAGGCCCAGCCGGTATCCAGAATGTTATCACCCAGATAACCCTTGGCACGCACCTGCTCCAGTGCTTCGTTCAGGTATTTAGCCGCTTCAATATACTCACCGCGGATAAAGATATAACCCTGTGTGGCACGCAAGGTATAACCGGCAATGATCATGCCTTCAATCAGCTGATGCGGTAACTTTTCCATCAGCAGACGGTCTTTAAAAGTACCCGGTTCCATCTCGTCGGCATTACAGATCAGATAACGCGGACCACCATCCGGTGGTGCCATCAGCGACCATTTGATACCGGCAGGGAAACCAGCACCACCACGGCCTTTGACCACAGCATCCTTAACAATCGCCTGAACATCGTCAGGCCCCATGCCAAGGGCTTTTTTCATGCCTGCGTAGCCTTCCAGCGACTCGTAGGTCTCAATATCCAGCACAGAATCATGGTGCTTTAAGCGCCATGTTAAAGGATGGGTTTCTGCTGTGCCGTTGCCATGTATCGGTTTTGGCTCGGTATTAATATGTTCGGTCATACATATTGCTCCAGCAGTGTACCAATATTGCTAATTTCAACCAGACTATGTGTATCTTCATTAATCATCAGGGTTGGCGCTTTGTCACAGTTGCCCAGGCAGCAAATTGGCAGCAGGGTAAAACGGCCATCCGCAGTGGTTTGACCATATTCAATGCCTAACTGCTTTTTAAAGGCATCGGCCAGTGATTCTGCACCCATCAAAAAGCAGGCAATGGAATCACACAGCAAAATTACATTACGGCCCACCTGACGGCGATAAATACGGTTATAGAACGTTGCTACACCTTCCACATCCGATGCAGGAATACCCAGCATCTGACCAATGGCAGCCACCTGGCCGTCATCTACCCAGCCATTACGGCGCTGTACAATTTTCAACGCATCCAGAGATGCCGCGCGTGGATCAGGATAGTGATGGATATAGTAGTCAATATCCTTGATCTCTTGCGCCGTTAAAATGCTTTCCACATTAACACGTGGTTTTTTATCAGTTAAAATCATCATGATAAGGTTATCCTCTTAACGATCCACGTCCGCCATAACCACATCAATGGTCGCCAGATAAATAATCAGATCCGATACCAGACTGCCGTTGATCACTGAAGGAATCTGCTGCAGGTGGGTGAAAGTCGGGGTACGAATACGGGTACGATAACTCATGGTTGATTTATCGGAAGTCACATAATAGGTACTGGCACCCTTCACCACCTCGGTCATCATGGAGGCTTCGCCAGCAGGCATTACCGGACCCCATGACACACTCAGGAAGTGGGTAATCAGGGTTTCAATGTCCTGCAGGGTCTTTTCTTTTGGTGGTGGTACAGTCAGCGGGTGATCTGCCTTATACGGGCCGGACGGCATATTATTCAGGCATTGCTCAATAATACGCATGGACTGCCAGATTTCCTCGTAATGCACCAGAATGCGGTCATAAGCATCGCCGTGGTAGCACAACGGCACTTCAAAATCGAAGTTATCATAGCCGCTGTAAGGGCGTGCCTTGCGCACATCAAAATCAATACCGGTAGCACGCAAGCCAGTACCGGTTACGCCCCAGGCCAAAGCCTGCTTGGCATCGTACTGCGCCACGTTACGGGTACGTGCAACCATCACACGGTTTTCCAGCGCAGCCTTCTTGTATTCTTTCAGGCGTTTAGGCATCCAGTCTAGGAAGTCACGCACCAGTTTGTCCCAGCCATTTGGCAGGTCATGCGCAGTACCCCCAATACGGAACCAGGCCGGGTGCATACGGAAGCCGGTAATGGCTTCCACTACGTCATATACTTTCTGGCGGTCGGCAAACATATAGAATACCGGGGTCATACCGCCCGCATCCTGAATGGCCGTACCGATATACAACAAGTGGTTATTAATGCGGAAGAACTCGGTCAGCATCACACGGATGACATCCGCCCGCGCTGTGGTCTTAATGCCAGCCAACTTCTCAACCGCCATCACGTACGGCAGGTTTTGTGCTACACCACCCAGATAATCTACCCGGTCAGTATAGGGAATGAAGGAGTGCCAGGTCTGACGCTCGGCCATTTTTTCCACACCACGGTGGTGATAGCCAATATCCGGTACAGAATCAACAACCTCTTCGCCATCCAGCTGCAAAATCACACGGAATGCACCGTGCGCAGATGGATGGTTTGGCCCCAGGTTCAGGAACATGAAGTCTTCGTCTTCACGCTGGCGCTTCATGCCCCAGTCTTCAGGCACAAAACGCAGGTGTTCCTGCTCAAAGTCCTGACGTGCCTTATCCTGCATATACGGCGTGTATTCCGTGGCACGCGCGGAATATTCCTTACGCAGTGGATGGCCTTCCCAGTACGTCGGCAGCAAAATACGGCGCAGCATCGGGTGCCCGGTGAAATTGATACCAAACATATCGTAGGCTTCACGCTCGTACCAGTTGGCATTAGGCCAGAGACGGGTTGCCGTAGGAATATTCAGGTCACTTTCACTCAGCGCCACTTTAACGCGAATATCAGTATTGCGTTCCAGCGACAGCAAATGATAGAACACGGTGAAGTCAGAGGGAGGCAACCCATCGCGGTGCTTGCGCAAGCGCTCGTCCATTGCGGACAAGTCAAACAGCATCACATACGGACGTGACACTTTACGCAAGAACAGCAGCACTTCCAGCACCTGGGAGCGTTCTACCCAGATTGTTGGAAAATCATCAAAGGTTGATTGCAATTTAAAAGAACCACCAAATTCGGTGCGCAGTTCTTCAACAATCGCAAATGCTGGTCGTGTGTCAACAGGCGTTGACTCAGGCGAAACAACTTGTTCTTCAGCCATTTGCATAGGCTTCCTATTTACTTCAGAATCTGGCGAGCAAGGATCGGCGATGATCAATGCGTTTGCTAGCAACACACCCACCGCTTTGTGGGCAGGTATGCTTTTTTACTTCACTTCGTCTGGTGAACGCAGGTTGGTTACCGCAATACGCTCGGCTTGCTTACGGTCACGCTCAGGCTGCATTTTTGGCTTATAAATTGGTTTTAAGTCATCACCAATCACTGCAGACAAGGAACGGCGTTCTTCCTGAATCTGGTTTTGTAACAGCAGAATAGCTTGAATAACCGCTTCCGGGCGTGGCGGGCAACCAGGAATGTACACATCCACCGGAATAATTTTATCTACGCCCTGCACGACGGAATAAATATCGTACATACCACCAGAGTTGGCGCAGGCACCCATGGAAATAACCCACTTGGGTTCCAGCATCTGCTCGTACAGGCGCTGAATAACCGGTGCCATTTTTACAAAGCAGGTACCTGCCACAATCATCAGGTCGGCCTGGCGTGGCGAAGCACGAATAACCTCGGCACCAAAACGCGACAGGTCATGCACCCCGGTCAGGGTGGTTGCATATTCTACGTAACAACAGGACGTACCAAAGTTATACGGCCACAACGAATTTTTACGACCCCAGTTCACGGCAGTATGCGCCATGTCTTCCAGGCGGGTCATAAAAATATTTTTTTCAATTTCTGTAGATGCCAGCGGATCGTTTACATCCGCCTTATCCTGCAACGGATATTGCTGGGCTTCAGGATTAGCACGGGTCAGTGTGTATTTCATGGTGCCTTACTCCTTGTTAGCAGATTGATCTTGGCGTGATTTTGCACTGCTAATTTTACCGGACAATTGCGCAGGCACTTTACCAGTAGGATCAGTTTCCAGTTCTTCAATACCATTGAAACGGGTAATATCGGCCAGGTTCATACCTGGCGAACCGATATGCGGCACTATACCAGCCTGCTTGCGGCGGTCTGCTGGTGACCAGTTGAGGGAACCGGTACTCAATTCATACACCAGACCAATTAATAACACCACCACAAAAATGGCGGCGGTAACAAAGCCGATCCAGCCTGCTTCACGCACGGATACTGACCACGCATACAGGTACAGGGCTTCCAGGTCGAACACCACAAAGAAAATGGCAACCAGATAAAATTTTGCGGATAAGCGGATATGTGCGCCGCCAGCCCCTACCACACCCGACTCAAAGGGCTCATGCTTGGCACGCCCCCATGCTTTTCCACCCAGTAACAGGGGAACGGTGAGCATAAACACGCACAGAAAGGTGACGACGAGAACAAAAGCCACAATGGCCCAATCGTATGGAGTAATGGCACTCATGCGGGGAAAACTCCTGGCAGGCCAAACAAATATTTAGCAATGTGACTACGCTTGGCTACAAAAAAACCAAACAGTTAAACAATGCCACAAATTGTACCCGATTACGCAACGGCCTTTCTAGCCATCAATTTGCCATCAGTACAATATTTGCGGCAGTATCGCACACTTTTTATACACTTAAATCCAGCTTAATTTTCAACACAAAACCAGCAACTTACAAAAAACCCATAGGTATCAAATTACTAACAATCATTTACCGCCCAATAATGCCTGTTTTAGCAGCAACACATCTTATACTTTTTTATTAGAGTTCAAATTATTACCCGACAAAACAACCTAAATGCCGCAGCAGTGGTGCATATAAAAAAAGAGGCCCTTAGGCCTCTTCCGGTTTAGCGGGATTATCTGCAAAACCGCACCACCAACTATTTATCAGTGATAGCCGTCCAGGCGCTGCAAAGGCAGTTTTTGCCCAATGGCTTTTTCCAGGTCTGCCAGCAAAAACGCATCATCTTCACAGGCAAAACTAATACTTACGCCATTTGCCCCGGCACGCCCGGTACGGCCAATGCGGTGCACATAATCTTCCGCCTGCTCTGGCAAGGTATAATTCACCACATGGCTCACGCCATCCACATGAATCCCGCGCCCTGCTACATCAGTGGCAATCAGCAGTTGAATCTTGCCATCCTTAAACTGATCCAGTGTCTTGATGCGTTTATCCTGCGAAATTTCACCGGAAAGAATACCCACACTAAAGCCCTGCTTTTTCAGGCGGTCATATAACTTGCGCACCTGATCCCGGCGGTTGGCAAATACCATCACTTTTTCAATCGGCTCTGCCGCCAGCAACTCTTTTAACAGGCGCTCTTTATCCTGCCTGCCAACGATATACACCCGCTGCTCTACCCGTTCGCTGGTTTTCTGTGCCGGTTCAATTTCAACCGTTACCGGCTCGTACAGCCATTGTTTAGCCAGATTCAGCACGTCATAGTTAAATGTGGCAGAGAACAATAAGGTCTGGCGATCGGTCTTCGGTGGTGCATAACGCACGATGCGCTTGACTGAGGGAATGAACCCCATGTCCAGCAGGCGATCCGCCTCGTCAATTACCAGGAATTCAAGGCGATCCAGCCATACTTCTTTCTGGTCTACAAAATCAATCAGACGTCCCGGTGTAGCCACCAGAATATCCACAAAGGCTTTATCCAGCAATTTACGCTGCTGGTCATAGTCCACCCCGCCCAGCAAGGTGACCAAATGCAGGTTGGTATGCTTACCCAGCGCCTTGGCATCACTTTCAATCTGTAACGCCAGTTCACGTGTGGGCGCCAGAATCAAGGCTCTTGGCTCGCCGCGAAAACGCTGATCGTCCAGTGGCTTATTCAGCAGGTCATTCATGACACTAATCAGGAAGGCAGCTGTTTTACCTGTACCCGTTTGCGCACGCCCTATTGCATCATGGCCTGCCAGGGTATAACGCAATACTTTTTCCTGAATTGGGGTCATATGTTTATATCCCAAATCATCAATCGCGCGTCTTAGCAGGGGGTGCAATTGAACAGAGTCAAAGCTCAAACTCATACTAACCTTTTTTAAAATAGTTCAACCGGTTGCCAGCAACCAATAAAGAATAGATAAAAAATGCGCCCCTATATCCGAAGACGTAGGAGCGCATCTTTCGTGCCGCCCCACTGTACATTAACAGACCGTGTGCGGCAATTTTTTTACCAAAAAAATTAGTCTAAAGTTTTTACTTCTTCAGCCTGAAAACCTTTTTGGCCTTTAACAACGGTAAATTCTACGCGTTGGCCGTCACGCAGAGAGCGGTGACCATCGCCTTGAATTGCACGGAAATGAACGAATACATCGTCACCGCCATTACGCTGAATGAAACCAAAACCTTTGGTATCATTAAACCACTTTACAACACCCTGTTCGCGCGCTGTCATTTGTCAATCCTCATAAACTACAAAAGAAGGACTGTCCGGCGTTGCAAACAGCAGAGAAACACGATACAGCAAAAAAAATTCTGGTGGTCGTTGTCGTTCTGTGACTTATTCAACATTTCCGGGTCAAATCCACTACAGTAATGGATCCTTTTTATCCATTACGTTACGAGCTTACCATGATATCCTGCATGTGCAAAGCAACAATGCTGTTTCCTTTAACTAAAATTGAGAATTGTTTTTAATAAAAATTTAAATACATGTTTTTTCTTAACTTTTTAATGTAACAGTTTTTTATCTTTTATCGAAAATTATTCTAATTATTTAATATCTATAGGTTTTATGGATGATGAACACCGATTTGGTGCATTTTATTGCTGTTCCTATTAAAAACAAATTATTAGCACCATTTTATTACACCGCGCCTTGCACTTAAAGCAGTGGAAATATGAAATAATAGCGCATTCACTTTCAGCCTGCAGCACTGTCATGCCTACCCCGGAAACAGCGACTATTCATATTGATGCCAGTCACTTAGCGTGCCCGCTCCCTTTATTAAAACTTAAAAAAGCCCTGCATCAGAACCTGAATGGCACCACCATAATCCTGCTGACCACCGACCCCAACAGCCAGGCGGATATCCGGCGCTTTTGTGAAGTAACAGGACACCGTTTGATCAGCCTGCAGCTTATTCATGATAAATATGAATTTACTATTCAGAAATAAGCCTGAATTTATTAAAAAAACTTACACCGTTTGTTGCAAGTTTATACATGCAAATACATCTGTTTACCGGGTAGATATGCTATAAAGCTAATCTACTCAAAGAGAAAGTAATAAAAAGGGTTGCCCCCTTTTGCTAAGGAGACTTCATGAGCGACAGCAGCAATCAGCTGATGCCCCTGTCTTTAACCGCTCCCGGTGTAAATTTAGGTGCGTACATCAGCACCGTTAACCAGATTCCTATTCTTACGGCTGAGCAGGAAAAAGAGCTGGCCGAACGCTATTTTTATGACCAGGATGTGGACGCTGCCAAAATGCTGGTGATGTCGCACCTGCGTTTTGTCGTACATATTGCCCGCAGCTATTCCGGTTATGGCCTGCCCCAGGCAGACCTGATTCAGGAAGGCAACCTGGGCCTGATGAAAGCAGTCAAACGCTTTGACCCTACCATGGGTGTGCGCCTGGTTTCTTTCGCGGTGCACTGGATTAAGGCGGAAATTCACGAATTTGTGATTCGTAACTGGCGTATTGTAAAAGTAGCGACCACCAAGGCACAGCGCAAACTGTTTTTTAACCTGCGCAGCCTGAAAAAATCCAGCCGTAAATTAACACTGGAAGAAGCAACTGCTATTGCACAGGATTTAAATGTTACGCCTGAGCAGGTACTGGAAATGGAAGGCCGCTTAACGGCCTACGATGCTGCTTTTGAAGCACAGTCCGACGATGATGATGAGGGCCGTGTTGCCCCGGTTGCCTACCTTGAAGATAACCGCTACGACCCGGCGCGTGAAGTTGAAGAACAGGACTGGGAAGAACACAACAACAATGCCCTGCATCAGGCAATGGACCAACTGGATGACCGTTCGCGCAACATTTTGCAGCGTCGCTGGCTGAATGATGAAAAATCCACCCTGCACGAACTGGCTGCTGAATACAATGTATCGGCAGAACGTATTCGCCAGCTGGAAAAAAATGCCATGGAAAAAATCAAAACTGCCATGATGGCTGGTTAATAACTGATTTTTTCTTCGCGACTATTCATAAACATAATAAGCCCTGATCATTCAGGGCTTATTCATGTGTAGCCCTCAAAGGCGTGGTTATTCACAGCTGTTTTGGTTACAATGTACGCCCGTTTAATGGCATTGTCCCGAGGATATTGCAATGTGGCTGGCAATTGCCGCAGTTAACCTTGCACTTGCTGTATGTTTAGGCGCATTCGGTGCGCATGGCCTAAAAAACAAGGTTGAACCCATTCAGCTGGAATGGTGGCATACCGCAACGGAATACTTTTTTTATCATGCACTTGGCCTGCTGGTGCTGGGTGCGTTAATGAAATCCTTACCAGGCTTATCCCTTAAATGGCCTGCCATCTTCCTGCAAGCCGGGATTATTATTTTCTGTGGTTCTCTTTATCTGATGGCGGTGGGTGCGCCACGCTGGTTTGGGGCCATCACCCCCATCGGTGGCTTATCCATGATCATTGGCTGGATCAGCCTTGCCGTCATTATGTTCAGGGCAAACTAATGCAGATTGTTATTAATGGTGAACACACATCTGTTGCCGCCACTACGCTTGAGCAACTGGTTATTGAGCTGGGCTTTCAGGGCAAGCGCATTGCTATTGAAATGGATGGCCAGTTGATTACCAAGAGTAAACACGCAGTCACCCTGCTGTCTGATGATGCCAAAATTGAAATTATTCACGCCGTAGGCGGAGGTTAAACACGTCAATGTCCAGTATTATTTCTGCACCGCAAACAATTGATCAGCCTTTTATAGTTGGTTCCAGACAACTGCAATCACGCCTGATTGTTGGCACCGGCAAATATAAAGACCTGCAGGAAACTGGCGCTGCCATTGCAGCCAGTGGTACAGACATGGTGACCGTGGCAATCCGCCGCGTCAATATTGGACAAGACCCTAACCAGCCTAACCTGCTATCGGTTATACCACCGGAAAAATATACTATTTTGCCTAACACTGCAGGCTGCTTTGATGCCGACAGTGCCGTACGCACCTGTATGCTGGCACGTGAACTGCTGGATGGCCATAATCTGGTTAAGCTGGAAGTGCTGGGTGACCAAAAAACCCTGTACCCCAATGTGGTAGATACCCTGAAAGCCGCCCGCACCCTAATTGATGACGGCTTTGAGGTGATGGTATACACCTCGGATGATCCGATTATTGCCAAGGAACTGGAAAACATGGGCTGCGTGGCAGTAATGCCCCTGGGCAGCCTGATTGGTTCCGGCCTGGGTTTAACCAACCCGCACAACATTCGCCTGATTCTGGAAAATGCCAATGTGCCGATTATTGTGGATGCCGGTGTAGGCACCGCCAGTGATGCAGCGATTGCCATGGAACTGGGTTGTGCCGGTATTTTAATGAATACCGCCATTGCGGCAGCACAAAATCCGGTGTTAATGGCATCCGCTATGAAAAAAGCGGTAGAAGCTGGCCGTGAGGCATTTTTGGCTGGCCGTATGCCTAAAAAGCCCTATGCAGCGGCAAGCTCGCCAGAGACCGGTTACTTTTTTAAGTAAGTACATCAAAAAATAAAAAGACGCTGCCAGTGATGGTAGCGTCTTTTTGTTTATAAGTATCTGGTAAAGGGTGGTAAATCCTGCGCTTTAATAACCCCAGAAAAAATCAGCTCTCTTGCAGCCTCAGCAACTACTTCGTGATTGCTCTGCCCCTCCAGACTTCGTAACAAAGCTAAAAAACTGATTTTAACCTGCTCTTTTTGCTCAGCACTCAAGTTCTTTTGCTCATCCTGAGTCTGAAAATAGCTATTCAGGGTAGCACTAACTTCTTTATCCAAACCGTTTTTTTCAGCCAATTGTAAAATCAGTTGAAATGACAAAATAAAACGATCCTGAGAATATAATAACTGTGCAATTAAATATGCCTCTTCAAAGACTAACTGGTGCTCTGAAACCACCTCTCTGACCAATTGTAAAGATAGCTTGCCCAGCTGCTTCAGGTATTTCAACACTACATACAATTCAGTTGTTTTTAATTGATCATGCCGCAATACCAGATCTAACAGCCTAGGTATCACAACATCTTCATAGCCAAACTGGATCAGGTAATTGATTGCCACAAACTTGCGGTTTATAGCTGATGATTCCAGCAACTGCTGTGCAACACCGGCAGCCAAGTCCTGCTTCAGTTCCTGAGCAATATCAATCACCAATAAAGCAGTTTTCTCATCATGGCATACCAATAAGTCCGCAATTAAACCGGCAAAGTCGAATTGCTGCCGCTTTAAATAAAAAATGATGAGCTGTCTTAACCCCTTTCTAGTATCCGGGGAC
>JASLIR010000102.1 GCA_030152125.1 Alkanindiges sp. | reverse complement strand
CATGAATACATTTAAACGCACAAGACAACCCCTTAACACAAAAAATAACGATAATTATTATCATTAATAATATTATTTATATTATGGCGCTGGCAAGCTGTTTTCAGGCTTAAATAGAAATAGGCTTTTAAAACATTAAGATATGTTCTTAAAACAAAAAAATACCTGCTTCTTTTATAGAAAGCAGGTATTTAACGGAGCAAAGATTAATTAAATTAACGCTCTCGCAAAGCCTCTTTAGCTTTATTTAATGGTTTGATCAGATAATCCAGCACCGTTTTACTGCCGGTATGAATATCTACCGTGGCTACCATGCCGGGTACAATCGGGAAACTCTTCCCCTCTCTATTGGTCAGATGATCGGAGTCAGTACGGATATACACGCGGTAATAATAGTTCTCCCGCTTTACCTCATCCTGAATGGTATCCGGCGAAATCTGGGTTACCTTGCCTTTCAAACCGCCATAAATGGAATAGTCATAGGCGGTAACTTTAACCGTGGCATCCTGCTGCGGATGAATAAAGGCTATATCGCGCGGGGAAATACGTGCCTCTACCAGTAACTGCTCATCCAGCGGCACTATGGTAATAAAGCGCCCACCGGGTGGCACTACCCCCCCTACGGTGGTAACTGTAATTTCCTTGATCACCCCACGCATGGGTGCCATCACTTTCAGGCGGCTCAGGGTATCCGACTTGCCGCGTACCACCGAACCCTGCGCCTCAATTTCCGCATTGGCCTTGGCCAACTCTTCACGTGCCTGCACCGTATACTGGTTCTGGATGTCATTCAGGCGATTCTGCAAATCATTCACCTGACGTTTCAGGCGTAACACCTCTACCTGACTGGCTGCGCCCTTCTCTACCAGCGGCTCGGTCATCGCCAGTTCCTGGCGTACCAGCTCCTGTGCCTGCTTTAAACCTGCAACCGAGGCAGCCAGATTAGCACGGCGGCTGTGATACAACGCAGTCTCTTCCTGAATCAGTTGCCTATCCTGCTGAATACTGGAAGGAAAGCGCAGTGCCACACCGCTGACTTCTGCAGTCAGGCGGGCAGCAGTGGCTTGTGCCGCATACAGGCGTGAGGCACTTTCATCCACGGTGGATTCAGCACGGGTGGTATCCAGTAAAGCCAGTTGCTGGCCTTTATCTACAATATCACCCTCTTTAATATTTAATTCTTTAACAATGCCGCCATCCATCGACTGGATGGTTTGTTCCTTGGAGGAAGGCACCACTTTACCCCCACCGGTAGATACCTCGTCCAGCTTGAACAGCCATGCCCAGGCGCCAAACGCGGCAAAGGCAATGGCTATCATCCACACCAGATAGCTGGCACGGGGTAAAGGCGGCTCTACCGGCTTAAATGACTGTGGTGCGCGCGGGTTTACAGACATAACAATCCCCCGGTATATCCCTGCTGTGCCATATGCTCGCCGGGTGCTGTAAGCAGCGTAATGGCGGGTTTAGCTGCAATAAATTGCATGGTGTTCTGTTGCAATATGGTTTTCTGCTTTAATGCATTTGTCATGCCGGGCTTCCTCCAGCACGGTTTTGTGACAATATCTGGTCTCTGGGGCCATCCATGACAATCTGCCCGTTATTCACCACAATAATACGCTCTACCAGACTCAGTACCGCCATACGGTGCGTGGCAATCACCAGGGTGCGGTGTGCCAGCCAGCCATCCAGGCGCTGAATCAACTGCTTCTCACTCACTTCATCCAGCCATGCAGTAGGCTCATCCAGTAGCAGCACATTGGGTTGCCGGATCAAGGTACGCGCCAGCAGCAAGGCCTGCTTTTGTCCGCCGGATAAGCCCATGCCGCCCTCCATCACCAGATGGTTCAAACCATCCTGCTTGGCCTGCACAAAAGGCAGGGCACCGGTTAGTTCCAGTGCATTTAAAATGTCCTGGTCACTGGCCAGCGGCGCGCCCATCACCACATTTTCCCGGATAGTGCCATAAAACAGCTGGGCATTCTGATTCAGCAAGCCCACATCACGGCGCACATCCGCCGGGTCAATCAGGCCAATATCCAGACCATCCAGCTTTACGCTGCCACTGGTGGCCGTTTGCATGGCCGCCATCAGCTGCAATAGTGTGGTTTTACCGGCCCCATTTTTACCCAGCACGGCAATACGCTCACCAGCCCGGATATTCAACTGCTTGATCGCCAGGGTTGCCTGCTGGTCCTGCTCGGAATATTTAAACAGTACATTGCTCAGCTCGTAGCTGCCCTGTAGCAAAGGACGGTGCAGCAGTTGCTGGGTAGCCGCCTGATCCACCGGCTTTTTCATCAGCTCATCCAGGCTTTGCCGGGCCACTTTGGCCTGTTGCCAGCGGGTCATCACGCTGGAAATCTGCACAATGGGCGACAGCATGCGTGACGTCAGAATAGAACAGGCCACCAGTGCACCGGTGGTCATATCGCCACTCATCACCAGAAAACTGCCCGCCAGAATCACTGCCACATACATGCCGGACTGCAACTGGTGGGTCCAGGTGGTCATCAGGCCAGCCAGAAAACGCTGTTGCATGCTGATGTTGGCCGACACATCATTAAAATGGTTCCACTGGTTCTGGAAACGCGCTTCGGCACGCAACAACTTAATATCTTCTACGCCCTGTACCGCCTCTACCAGCATGGCACTGCGGATGGATGCTTCACGCATGCCTTCTACCGACAAGCGCGCCAGCGGTGGCTGAATCAGGATGCCCGGAATCAGGATTAACGGCAGGGCCAGCACCACCAGCCACACCACATGACCGCCCACCAGCCATAACACAAACAGGAATAGGATAAAGAACGGTAAATCGGCAACAGCACCAATGGTGGTGGAGGTAATCAGCTCGCGGATATTTTCCAGTTCGCGAATCTGTGCAATAAAGCTACCGGTGGATTTTGGCCGTTCACTATTTTTAATGCGCAAGGCATGGCCAAACACCCGGTCGGAGACTTTCAGGTCTGCCCGCTTGCCAATCACATCGGAAATACGGATGCGGGCAATACGCAGGGCAAACTCGAAAATAAAGGCAAGCAACACACCACCAGCCAGTACCCACAGGGTGGGCACCGATTGTGCCGGAATCACACGGTCATACACCTGCATGGAAAAAATCATGGCCGACAAGGCCAGCAAGTTGGCAATAAAGGAGGCCAGTACAATATCGCCGTAGCGTTTCCAGTCCTTTAATACAATTTGCCAGAACCAGTTGCGCTGATAAGGCTTAATGTAGGCATCAATGCGCACATCCTGGACCGAGATTTCCGGCCTTAACACCAGAACCCGCGTGGCCCGGGCTGCAATTTGATCCAGCGGCAGTAAAACGGCCAGCCCCTGCTCGCCGCTAAACTGCACCAACACCTGTTGCTGCTGGTCAATCTTTTCCAGCACACCCACCTGGCCCTGTTCAAACTCCACCACCAGTGGCAAACGCCACGGGTCCAGCAGCTGAGGGCTAAACTTTTCAATTTTCAGGTTCAGGCCTGCCTGCCTGGCAATATGCGCCAGCGTGGCATCCAGTGAACTGTCTTTTGTCCACTGTAAATTTACCCTGATATTTTCTTCAGATAAATCAATCCGGTAGTGCCTAGCTACTGTTAAAATTGCAGACAGCCATGGCGTATAGTCATTGTTAGTCATGGCTCAATGTCCACTCCCTGAATATTGGTATGATTTAACGCATAAGCAGCGCGTGCCTGCCCGGTTACATTGATGTAATTCACCACATTGGTCCAGATATCGTAGCGGGTATTTTCCCGGTCACTGGCAGCCTGATGAATTTCCTGCTCGGCATTCAGCAAATCCAGTACCGAGCGTGTGCCCAGCTTATACTGCTCCTGATACAGCTCCTTGGTACGGCTGGACGACTGCTCAAGCTCAGCCAGTACCTGCAGGCGCGCCTGACCACCACGAATCTGCTCGCGATACACCCGCGCCTGATCCATGGCATTTAAATATGCGGCATCAATGGCCGACCGGGCTGCCTGTTCGGCATAGCCAGCTGCGCGCTGGGAGGCCAGTAATGCGCCCCCCTGGGAAATAATGCTATTTACCGACAGCATGACCGAACCATAACGGCCATCGTCCTTGCCATTGTTGGGGTTCACCCCATTAAAGGCGCGGCTGAGCGAGGTATCCAGCGACAGGGTAGGCATACGCTTGGCCTTGGCAGCATTTAACTGGCTGATGGCGGATTGCCGCTCCGCTTCGGCAACCAGCACCTCCGGAATCTGCGCCATGTCAGGGTCACGCTGCAGTTGCGCCGGGTCCACCAGCGACAATGGAATATCCGCGACCTGGGCCGGAATATCCGGACCTATCAGGGTACGCAGGCGCTGGCGCCATTCCTGTAGCGATGACTGTACAAACAGCAAATTGGATTGGGCTGCCTCATAACGGGTTTTGGCTTGAATCGGATCGGCCTGGCTGCTGATCCCGGCATTGGCACGCAATCTGGCAATCTCCAGAATACGGCCCACTCCTTGCACCTGTGCCTGGGCAATTTTTTGCAGTTGCTGGTAACGGTTAATATTCACCAGCACATTGGCAGTCTGGCTGGCAATGCTGTCCACCTGCTTTAGTACTTGTGCCTTCTGGCGGTTTTCAATGGCCTCGGCGGCGGCTACGCTATTTTTCACCTTGCCAAAGTCATACAGCATTTGCGAGGCCGATACCGTAAACAACTGACGCCCGGCATCCGGTGTACCCAAGCGCCCGGTACTGATTCCCGCCTGTATTTGTGGCCAGTAGCCAGCTTTGGCTACATCCACCCCGGCCTGCTGCTGCGACACCAGGGACAGGGTTTGTGCAATGCTGGGATGGCGCTGTACAGCCACATACACGGTCTGCATAAAATCCAGGCCGGGCGCAACTGTGGCAGCGGACGGGGCAGAAAGCGCTGCGGACTGTGGTGCAATGGTGGCACTTAAATCGGCAGCACGAATGCTGCGCGCTGATGCCTGCTGCGCTGAGTCAGCAAAGGGAGAAAAACGTTCAAACCACTGGCCCAGTTGCCCACGTTCAGCCAGTACCTCAGGCTGTACAGCGACTGGGCCAGTGGTAGGTTCGGCAAGCGCCTGCTGCATGCATACGACCATACATACGGCCAGCAGTACCCATGCTGCGGGCTTGAACCGGTACTGCCCTTCCCGCTGATCCACTATCCGGGACTGTAAACAATCTGTCATTTTTTCATGGCGCAAAGCGCTTCCCTGATGTAACGATGCGTTTTTTTAATCACCACGCAACCATATATGATTCAATCTTCATATTATAGCTTTGCCGTGTTGTGTTTATATATCTTTTAAAACCAACGTTTTACTTAACCCAGCAACATCCCTTGCAATTCCGTGACCGAATGTGCGATATGCAAAGGCTGGAATTCCTGCAGTTGGGTACTGGAATGCACACCATAGTTCACGCCAATACGCGGCATACCAATACGGGCAGCCATTTCCATGTCATAGGTGGTATCGCCCACCATTACCGCGCGTTCTACAGGCACCCCGGTTACCTGCAAAATCTGTTGCAACATAAGCGGGTCCGGCTTAGACAGGGTTTCGCTGGCACAACGGGTTACTACAAAACGTGAAGCACTGTTGGTATTGGCCAGCACCCGGTTTAAACCGGCGCGGCTTTTGCCCGTAGCCACAGCAGATGCAATATTCTCCTGCGCCAACCCGCTTAATAGTGCATCCACCCCGGCAAACCAGCCCTGGGTATGGCTGTGCGCCACATAATGCTGGCTATAGGCAGCCTGTATACTGGCATGCAGGCTATGATGCAGGGGAAACAGTGCCTGCATGGCTTCCGGCAGGCCCAGCCCGATAATATTTTTTGCAGCGTCACTGCCCAGTTCAATGTCATGCTGCCGTGCAGCCCATAGCAGGCTTTCTACAATCTGCTGGATTGAATCATACAAGGTGCCGTCCCAGTCAAAAATGACCAGATCAAACGGTGCAGCCATATTCTCTTATTCCTCGTTTTTCTTACCCGGTTTATTAGGGCCTGTTGACATTTCATATGCGGACTGCGTTGTCGGCTAAAATTGATTCAAACTAGGCGTGAAACGCAGCCAATGGCGAGCCCTTGGCAAGTTTCACAACGAGGTTTGGGGCAATTTTAGCCACAACCTGAAAGGACAGGGACGTTTTTTGCCGCTGCATCGTTACTCATCGCTCCTTTAGAATGACTAAAAATCGCAATTCGTGCCTTGCATCGTCTAAAAAACGCCCACTGTCGCACCCTCATCTGAATTGTCAACAGGCCCTAGCCTGTGGGCTTGTTACTCCAGCAAAACCGTTACCAGTTCATTCACGGAACGTAACAGCTTGTAGGGCCGCCACAGGATTAACTGTTCAAGATGGGATGTGGTATTCAAGGGAATGGTAAATGCCGTGGCCAATGCCGGCATGCCGGCCAGAATCGCCATTTCCAGGTCCAGCGCGGTATCTCCCACCATCAATGCGCGTTCCGGCGGACATTGCGCCAGGGTTAAAATGGCATTTAACATGCTGGGATTTGGCTTGGGTGCACCCTGGTCCGCCCCCACCACGGCAAAGAAATAATGCTCTATGCCCAATTCCTGTAGTTCGGCCATCACTTCCGCCTGGGCACGGTCTGCCACCAGCGCCATTTTACGTTCGCGGCGATGCAACTCGGACAACAGGTATTTAATCCCCTGAAACAGCTCCGCCTTCCAGAACAGCCCATAGCCATTCATATTTAACAGGATTTTGATGTCATTCAGTTGAATGGTGGAATCCTGCCGCAGCAGTTGCCGCAGTACAAACAGCAAGCCGTTATGCTTAAGTGACTTACCCTGTTTGGTATGCGGAAACTCGCGTTCGGCATCAAAAATCAGTTCATAGAACGGACTCACTGAGTCGAACAAGGTTCCGTCCCAGTCAAAGATAATCAGATCATATGAATCTATTGATACCATTCGCTTTTATACCAATCGCAACGTGGCCTGGGGCAGCTTGACTAATATACACGGAGCCATGTGGCAACCGCAGGCACATTGTCAACCCGCCCTCATTCAGCTTTAAAGAAAAACTTCCAGATATTGACTGGCAATCAAGCCGAACGCAACAGATGAATCAACTTTTTTATATCGTCCGGCAAAGGGGCTTCCAAGCGTGGATAATCGGGAATTTCCAGTATGGCAGCGTGCAGGCACAGGCGTCTGGCCACAGGGCCGCTATACGGCACATCATGGCCATATTTATCATCGCCCAGTAGCGAATGGCCTAATGCCAGGCCATGGACACGAATCTGGTGGGTCCGCCCGGTTAAGGGACTCGCCTTCACCCAGGTAGCACCTTTCAGGCGCTCCACAACTTCAAACACAGTCTGGCTTGGCTTGCCTTCTTTCGATACCCGTACCCGGCGCTCACCATTAGGCAGCTCATAGCACAGTAAGGGCATATCAATGGTTTGTTTGTCCAGAATCAGGTTACCTTTAAGCACAGCGTAATAATGCTTGCGAATTTTTCCTTCGCGCAGGTAATCCTGTAGCAGTTTCAAGGTGCTGCGCTTTTTGGAGATCATCAGCAAGCCGGAAGTATCGCGGTCAATCCGGTGTATCAGCTCCAGATATGGCTTTTGCAAAGCCTGACGCAAGGCTTCAATCACCCCCACACTCACACCACTGCCACCATGCACCGCCATGCCGGCAGGCTTGTCCAGCACAATCAGGCCCTCATCCTCATATACAATGCGTTTCAGCAAACTGTCGGCAAATTCAGTGCTTACCACCACCGCAGCCGGGTTGTCACTGGCCGCACGCTTGATTGGCGCCACCCGAATCTGGTCACCGGTTTTTAAACGGGTATCAGCCTTCACCCGGCCCTTGTTCACCCGCACCTCACCCTCGCGGATCAGGCGGTAAATACGGCTTTTAGGTACCCCTTTTAAGCGGCTAAACAGATAGTTATCAACCCGCTGACCATCCTGGTGCTCAGTTACATCAAACCAGCTTACTTTTTGCCAATCCGGCATTGCCGACTGTTCGGACATGTCACTCTCTACTGTAAAATTACAAAAAATCACATTGATTAACCTTTTAGGCGCTTTTTAGGCGCCAGAAACGGCTTATCAATCATGAAAAAACCATGACATTGCAATGGGTGGTCTGCTATAGTCAGCGCACGGTTGTGAAACTTGCTCTATGTTGCGCGTAAAGTGGCTGTTTTTTTAAACAAACCCGCTTTCACACAAATAGCGCCATATCGGGTTTTATCACACGCAGCCTAAGGAATACATCCTCGCCGGGGATCAATTATATCGGCAAAACCTGTACGCTTGCATGTATTTTAAAGTTTTAAAAAATACATCGGTGCACAGGAATACATGTAGCCCTGCCTTTGTGCAGGCTTAAACGAAAACTGATGTACACATAACAGGTCGCTTCCCTGCTCATCATGGCGCCACGGTTAGCTGTGAAATATGTCCATCGGGTTGGTACATGGTTTAGCGCAAAACACGCCAGATTACGTGATCCGTAATACGTGTTGAAGTATTGAGTTTTCAGTGCTTACAGGCGCCCATACGGCCAACCAGTTATCGATGACGAACATCATTTCGCCCTACCCGCCCATTACGCAGGCAGCAGCAATCCATATTGACTGAACGGGCTTTATTGTAACGCCCCTTTAATGATGTAAACCATGCCTTGCCCTTGCAGGTATGGTGCAGGCATCCACCCGCCATATCGCGCGACCTCGCTCATATGGTACTGGGGTATGCCCATGCAGTCAGGATACGCACCTAAAGCGTAATTGGCACCCGATGCCACGGATCGGTCTGTTGATGTGTGTGTCATACACAGGTGACACCCATGAAACGTATGTTGATCAATGCAACACACGCCGAAGAAATTCGCGTTGCACTCATCACTGGAAACCGTCTTTACGACTTCGACCTTGAAAACCGTACCCGGGAACAGAAAAAGTCCAACATCTATAAAGGACATGTAACCCGCGTCGAACCCTCCCTGGAAGCAGTATTCGTTGAATACGGCGCAGCCCGTCAGGGCTTTTTGTCCATGCGCGAAATTGCCAACAATTACTTTCAGGCCGACCCGCGCAGCACCCACAACATCCGTGACCTGATCAGTGAAGGTACCGAGCTGATTGTTCAGGTAGAAAAAGAAGAGCGTGGCAATAAAGGCGCCGCCTTATCCACCTTTATCTCCCTGGCTGGCCGCTATCTGGTATTGATGCCGAACAACCCGAAAGGGGGTGGTATCAGCCGTCAGATCGCCGGTGCCGTACGTGAGGAAATGAAGGAAATCCTGGCTGCACTGGATATTCCGCGTGGCATGAGCGTTATTGTACGTACTGCCGGTATTGGCCGCAGCCACGAAGAGCTGCAACTAGACCTGCAACACTTACTATCCCTGTGGGAACAAATCCAGAAAACCGCAGGCTCCGGCCCTTCGCCAATGCAAATCCACCAGGAAGCAGGCGTGGTTACCCGTGCGGTACGTGACTACCTGCGTGACGACATCACCGAAATCCTGATTGACAACGAACAGGCCTATAACGAAGCCCATCAGTTTGTGCAGCAGGTTATGCCGCACCAGATTGAAAAACTGCGCAAATATACCGCCAGCGAGCCATTGTTTGCCCGCTTTGGCATTGAAAGCCAGATTGAAACTGCTTACCAGCGTGAAGTAAAGCTGCCTTCCGGTGGCTCTATCGTGATCGACCAGACCGAAGCACTGGTATCTATCGATATTAACTCGGCCAAGGCTACCCGTGGTCATGATGTGGAAGAAACCGCATTAAATACCAACATGGAAGCCGCAGAAGAAATTTCCCGCCAGCTGCGCCTGCGTGATATTGGCGGCCTGATTGTGATCGATTTTATCGACATGACCAAGGAGCGCAACCAGCGCCTGGTAGAAACCAAGTTGCGCGATGCCACCCAGAGTGACCGTGCACGTATCCAGTTTGGTTCGCTGTCGCGCTTTGGCCTGATGGAAATGAGCCGCCAGCGCCTGCGTCCTTCTTTGGAAGAAGCTACCGGTTATGTATGCCCGCGCTGTCATGGTACGGGTATGGTGCGTGACCTGCGCTCACTCTCCCTGTCCATCATGCGTGCGATTGAAGAAATTGCCCTGCGCGAGCGTCAGGGTGAGGTACAGATTGAAGTACCGGTGGAAATTGCAGCATTCCTGCTGAATGAAAAACGTAATGCACTGGTGTATCTGGAACAGAACAGCAATGTGCGCATTACCGTACTGCCGCATCCACACCTGGAAACCCCGCATTATCACATCCAGTATAATCGCGAAGGCTTTATGCCGGCCAGCTTTGAACGTACCGAAGCCACCCGCGCCAGCGAAACCGAACTGGGCTACGAAGCATCTGACTGGCAACAGCAGCCTGCCGCAACCGAGCGTGTTGAATTACAGGACAAAAAACCTGGTCAGCCGCAGGCTGCCGCTAAAGCCACTGCCCCAGCAGCAGCCCCGGCTAAAGCAGAATCACTCAGCTATGCCTGGCTGGAAAACCTGTTTGTCACCAAGCAGGCCAAAACCCAGGATGCAGTCAGCACACAGGATGCTGCCGCTGCCATTGAGCGTCTGGTAAACGACGGTGCCACCAGCAAAGGCATTTATGGCAATGTGACTGCACCGGCTACTACAGCTACTACCGCCAGAGCCGAAAAAGCGGACAAGGTAGAAACCTCTGCTTACCAGAACCCGATCAGCAAGCCCGAACAAGGCAGTGCAAATAACGGCAACAATGCCGGCAACGCTGAAAATGGTAACCGTAAGGAGCGCAACCGCAACCGCCGCAGCCAGCAGCGCGAAAACCGCGAGCCGCAACGTGAAATCCAGCGTGACGCAGTAAAAGAGCCAATCGCAGCTGTTGATAGCCCGGTGGTAGTGCAGGAAGAACAGTCCAGCAACAACCAGGGCAGACGTAACCGCCGTGGCAATGAGCAGGTTGAAGCAGCGGATGGCAATAATAATGTGCCGCGCCGTGACCGTAACAACCAGCAGCGCCCAAGCCGTGGCCCGCGCCACCGTGACCAAAGCGTACTGGATGCACAAAGCAATAGCAGTACTGAAGGCGCACAGGTATCTGCACCTGTAGCCGAGCCAGCACCGGTAGTGGCAGAAAGCACGCCTGTTGCAGCACCGGAAATTGCCATCAATACCCAGCAGGAACCACAAGTAATTGCCGTGGCGCACGAAGCTGCCATTGAGCATGTGGCCGCCCTGGTTATTGACCTGGAAAACCAGCAAACCAGCTCCATCAACCTGCAGCCAGTTGCTGAAAGCATTCCGGCAAGCAGCGACACGGCACCCGTGATTGCTGCCAGTGCAGCAGTGGTAAGTGTTGAAGCAAACCCTGACACCGGTGAGGTTAAACGCGCGCTGAATGACCCGCGTGAACGCCGTCGTCGTCGTGAACAGGGCGTGGATGAGCCTGTATTGCAATACGCTGTTGACCCGGCGCTGGTTGCACAAACGGAAGAAGTATCTGCCAGCAGTACCCAGCAGCTGACAGTTATTCCGGTACAAGGTAGCGTGGGTGAGTTTATCCGTGCGGTACTGGGCGATGCGGCCAGCACACTGATCAGTGAGCAGGGTGTGATTCATGCCTTCCTGCAAGCATTGCAGTCACGCGAGCAGGTATTGACCAGCAACTCTGTAGAAGTGGTAGCAAGCAGCCCTGCCATTGCTGAGCCGGTGGCCGTTGCCGAAGTGGTAGAGTTATTACCTGTTACGCCGCCACAAGCAGGCCCGCGTGCCGCAAATGACCCGCGCAGCCGTCGTCGTGCTGCACAGCA